>NZ_JBHXTO010000020.1:0-98943 GCF_042677425.1 Streptomyces sp. NPDC127119
TTGACGACCATCACGCCGGCCTTGGTGGCGGCGGAGACGTCGACATTGTCCAGGCCGACGCCGGCCCGTGCGACGACCTTCAGCTTCTTCGCGGCAGCGACGGCCTCGGCATCGACCTTCGTCGCGGAACGGATCAGAATCGCGTCGACATCGGCGATCGCGGGCAGCAACTCGGCACGGTCGCCGCCGTTGCAGTGCCGGATCTCGAAGTCCGGGCCCAGAGCGTCCACCGTCGCGGGCGACAGCTCTTCAGCGATGAGTACGACAGGTTTCGAGCTCACGTGGACTCCTCAGACGGCTTTGTTTCAGACGGCGTTGTTCGAACTGGGCGGTCGGGTCGTGTGCCACCGGCCGGAGACCGGCCCGCGTCCGGAGATCCGGTGTGGCACCTGCCGCGACCTGCGTTGGAGGAACCCTCTCCGAACGGATTCCCGTCCCGTTCCCGTTTCGTGTCCGCAAGCTGCCCTGCCGACGCCTGATGCACCACGACACGACGCGCCTGGCCGGATGTGGCATCCGCCGCCCGATTGCGATCGGGGCTGAACCGCGTCTGGTCCCGGCGAGGGAACCTCACTCCGCAACCGAGCAGGCCGGTGGGCCCGGCTGGAACTGCGGTTGCCCCAGGGGGTCAAGCCGGGGCGTCGCCCGACGTGGGCCAGTCGGCAGTTGATCGACGGCGGCCAGCTCGGCCTCGCCCTCGGGATCGGCGTTGAACCGGACAACCACGGCTTCGGCCGCTCGCGTGGCGGTCTGACGACCAAGCTGCACCTGGACTTCGAGCAGGGCCACAAGCCGGTGTCCATCGTGATCACGGCCGGGAGCGGGGCGATCCTCCGCAGTTCGAGCCAACCCTGAAACAGGTCCGCGTCGCACGCCCGGATGCCGGACGGCTGCGGACCCGGCCCAACCGAGTCCGCGCCGACAAGGGGCCGATTCCAGGGTCGCCGCGCGCCAACTGCCGGATTCCCCGAAGCTGAAGAATCCGCCTTGCACGCATGAGCGGGTGCGGCGGCCACATCCCTGGAAGCGCAAGCGCGATGCCGCCCTACTCCAGCCCGCGCTTGCCCGGTGCCCAGAACGGCTTGGTGAGTACCGCCCGTCGGTCCCAGCCAGCTTCTCGCACGAGCACCTGCCGCACGTGCTGCACGGTCCGCGCCTCCCCGGCGACGTACGCGATCCCGCCCGGCTCAGGGGCGAGGCGTCGCACCGCGTCCGGGAGCGAAGTGCCATTCCTGATGGTCCAGTTGAGGCGGTCCGAGTACGGCAAGGGGAGCTGGTCGGCAGCCGTCTCCGTTTCGATGCAGCCGGAGATTCGCGCCCCGTCAGGCAGTGCGCCCAGCATCGCGCCGAAGGCGACCGACGCCGTCTCCTCCCCCACGAACACGTGGTGCGCGGCGTCGGGCCGCAGCACAAACGTCCCTTCCGGCTTGCACAGTCGGACCCGGTCGCCGACCGTGGCGCTGCTCCCCCACCGTGCTCCGGGGCCACCCTCAGAGTGATCCAGTATGCACAATTCGACCGCGCCCGACGGGTCATAGCGCCAGATCGAGTACGTGCGCAGGGTCAGCCCGTCGCCGACCATGACCCTCACCTGCTGTCCGGGGCGGACGGTCAGCCCGGACAGGGCTTCGCCCTCGATGCGCAGGCGACGGAGCCGGGCGGCGACAGGTTCGGTCTCGGTGACCGTGCCCTGAAGCGTCAGCAGGTCCAGGAGGGGGGAGAGCAGGGCAGCCATGGGGCTCCTCGGGAAGTCGTCGATGCGGTGGGGCACGGAGGGCCAGCATCGAACCGAACGCGATGCTATCGCGTTTCTTTCGAAACGCGATAGTACTCGTCTTTGGGTGTGCCCGCGCTCGACTACGGCGACCTCCTTTGGCGCCTCGATCGGCAGGCCGACTTCGCGAAGGTCGGGGCCCGGCACATGCGCTGCCGAGAGGGACAGCCACATCGACCCGGCCGGACCGGCATAGACAAGTGAGCACCGATCAATCTCGTCAACGTTGAGGGTGAGCGTGAAGGATTCGATGAGCGAGGCACGTTGCCCGGGGACGCGGGCGCCGGCGATCGGCGCCACCACGGTGGGCTGCTGACGAAGCCAGGAGGGAGCGACGACGGCGACGCTCACGTCCGCGGCCCGGCGGCAGCGATCCAGTACGGCAAGCAGATCGCCGTTTCCTGAGCCTCGGAGGTAAGCCGTGGCCATCCCTCTGAGGGGCGACGCACTGCGGCAACCGCCACGCTACTCCGTGGCGCGCCTGTGCCGTGCGGCCTCTCCCCGCCCGGATGCCCGGGCCAACTCTGACAGCCCTCCGGACGGCCACTTCGACCATCCGGACCCGGAGCGTTCACTTGAGTCGACGCAGCGGCCCGGGCCGCACGTGATGCGAAGCCCGCCGAGTCAGTCTTGTACGCAGGCTGTGGTTCAGAAATCCTGACGCATCCTGCACGGTTCGCAACCTGCTGTGCGGCGGACACCCGTATCCGAATCCGGTTGCCACTTCGTGGTCGGCTGCGCATCCTGCTGGGATGCGCTTCTCCATCAACATCCCGAACTTCGGCGACTTCGCCGACCCCCGCAACGTCGCGACGGCGGCAACGGCCGCCGAACAGGCCGGCTGGGACGGGCTCTTCGTCTGGGACCACATCCTGCACCGTCGCCACCAAGGGCGTCCCTTCGGAGATCCCTGGATGCTGCTGACCGCAGCCGCGCTGGCGACCTCCCGGATCCGGCTGGGCACCCTGCTGACACCGGTCCCCCGCTACCGTCCGCAGCAACTGGCCCGCCAGGTAGCCACCCTGGACCACCTCAGCGGCGGCCGGGTGATCTTCGCCGCCGGGCTGGGCGGTCCCGTCGAGGACGAATACCGCAGCTTCGGCGACGGCGCCGAACCGCGCGTACTCGCCGAGCGGCTGGATGAGGGACTTCAGCTGTTGGGCCGCTTCTGGTCCGGCGAGCCGGTGAACCACCACGGCCGGCACTACGAGGTCCGGGATGTGGCGCTGCTGCCCGCCACCGTGCAACGGCCCGGACCACCGGTGTGGATCGGCGGGTTCTGGCCGCGTCGTGCGCCCATGCGCCGGGCTGCGCGATGGGACGGCGCGGTGCCGCTCTTCGAATCGGCCCGGCACGGCCATGTGCCGGACGTCGCGGAAGTACGCGAACTGGTCGGCTACGTGCGCGAGCACCGTACGGCCGGGGCCGAGCGCCCCTTCGAGTTCGTGCTCGGCGGTGCCACACCCCCGGACACGGCGAAAGCGCGGGACGTGGTCGGTCCCCTGCACGACGTCGGTGCCACCTGGTGGGACGAGCGGCAGGTCCAGACCGGGCCCGACCTGGACCGCCTCCTTCCGGTGCTGCGCCGCATCGAGGCGGGGCCGCCGGTGCTCTGATCAGCCCGCGCCGACGCACAAGGCACCGGGCGAGCCTGCGATCCCTCGCAGCATGCCCGGCGCCCTGCTGCGCTTGCCCTGCTGCTCTGCTGCTCTGCTGCTGTCAGGAGCGCTGAGCGACACGCAGCCGGTTCACCTGCTCGGTCACGTGCCCGGTGGGGAACTTCGCCTTCTTCCCCGTACGCGAGTCGGTGAAAACCGCGACAACACCCCGGTGCGCACGACGACGTGGTGCGTGTCCACGAATCCACCCAATTCCGTTTCCGGATAGGTGATGTGGAAACTGACGGCCTCGTCGCCGAACGCCGGAGACGTTCGCGCAGTGAGCTCGGCACGGTACTTGCCGGTGTAGTTGACACCGGAGTACTGCTTGCAGATGGGCAGTGCGTCGCGGAGCAGGCGGAAGGCCTGCTGTGCTCCCGCGCCGCTGTATGAGGCTAGCGTGGCGCTGCTGTTGGCGATGGGGTCCTGCCAGCTGATGTCCTGAACCACCAGGGCCGAGGCCGTACTGGCATTCAGCACGTCAAGGATCCGTTGGCAGGAAGGATTCGAGACAGGGGGAAACGTGGGTTGAGCCAGCTTCGGGTCCAGCACGCGTACGGGAGAGTGGCCTGCTCCCGGTATCTCAAGGGCCCTCAGCGTGACGGCCTCGATCTCCGCGCCGGTCAGTGGAGGTCTTGGAGAGCTGCTCCCTTTCACCGCTGGTGGGCCTTCTGCCGACCGGGACGTCTGATCAGCCGAGCAGGCCGACACGGCGAGGAACAGGGTCAGGGCGATACCGAACGTTGCACGTCGACGGCGAGCGGTCACATGAATCTCCTGCTGAAGGGCAGACACTCGCCGCACATACGCGCCACGATAGAGATCTGCCAACCGATGATCATCCTGATGATCGGACAGGCGACGGTCGGTGTGCGCGACTCCCCTGTCGCATCGACGTCTCACATGTCGACATCATGCACCGTGTCCCTACCCCGACCCCGCACGCAGCAGCCCGTTCCTTCCCCCTCCCAAGAGGCAGTTGGCCCGCGCGGCCGGCACCGAGACCGAGCCGGTGTGGCCTTGCGCGGAGAGGGCGGGCGCTCAACGGGCTGGTCCAGGGGCAGCCCGCGAGCAACCGACCTGTCCATAGCTTTGCGGGAGGTTGAGCAGTTTTTTGGGCATCGCCGATCTTCAAAGTCGTGAGGTCGACGGAGGATACGCTGCCGCAGTGACCCTCCCGACAGTCGACGAGGTACGCGCGCTGCACGAACGGCACGCGCCGTCGCACGAGGCCCTGGACCTCGTCTTCACTCATTGTCAGATCATCGGCGACATCGCCGAACAGCTCGGGAAGCGGACAGACCTCGCGCTCGACACCGATCTTGTCCGCGTCGGTGCGCTCCTGCACGACATCGGTGTCTACCGGCTCTATGACCAGGCCAGCCGACTCGATCACGGCAACTACATCCGCCATGGTGTCCTCGGCCACGAGCTCCTCCGGCAGGAGGGGTTCCCGGAGCGACTGTGCCGCTTCTGCTCCTGCCACACGGGAGTTGGCCTCAGCCGGCACGACATCCGCACGCAGGGCCTCGCCCTACCCGAGGCCGACTATCTGGCCGAGACGGTCGAAGAGCAACTGGTCATGTACGCCGACAAGTTCCACAGCAAGACGACTCCGCCCGTCTTCCTCACCGCCGACGCCTATGCCGCCCACCTGAACTCATTCGGCGCGGCCAAGGTCCATGCATTCGACCTGCTGCGTGCCAGGTTCGGCGAACCGGACCTGGCCTCGGTCAAGGCGCGGTACGGCTATACGCAGACTTGAGACCGCGTCCGCCGTGAACTCGGCGGAGTCATGACCGCGATCATGCCAGGGCCCGTGGCCACAATCGCGGCGGCATCGTGCAGGTCTCCGGCCCGCGGCTCGGCGTTCTGGGCAACACGGTCATCCCCGGCGAGCAGGCCGCGCCATGGACCTTCGGCGTACGAGCAATGCGGCGCAGTCGGCCCGGCGCAGCGTGTTGTGAGATGACCGAGGCCAAGGTCGAGCGGTCGCCGCCCGGTTCGGAACGGGGCGCCGGACAGTGGGACGCAGCGCCGCCGCGGTGTGGGCTGCGCGGACCCGCTTCATGCCCGGGCGGTCGGCTCCTGTTCGACGGTGGCGTGCAGGCGGCGCGTATGGTCCACGTAACGCTCCGCTCCGGTCAGCGTGACCCTGGCCGTCAGACGCGGATCCGCGCTGGAGGCGGCCAACCGTACGTCCAGGTCGCCCGGTTCGACGACGCGCCGACCGTCTCGACCGGTGAAGGAAGCGAGGTCGGCCGGGACCGTGACACGCAGGCGGCATGCCTCGCCCGCCTCCAGTGCGACCCGGGCGTAGCCGATCAGGCGCTGCACCGGCTGGACCACGGACGCGACCGGGTCGTGCAGATAGACCTGGACGACCTCGGTTCCAGGCCGTCCGCCTGCGTTGCGGACGGTGAAGGCGAGGGTGAACTCGCCGTCCGTCGGGGCCTCATGGGCGTCCACGGTCAGGTCTGTCCAGTCGAATCGCGTATAGGACAGACCGTGGCCGAAGGCGAACGCGGGGGTCGGGTCGATGCTGGACACCTCGCCGGCGTGCGCGAGCCGCGCCCCGAGGTAGGTGGCCGGCTGGGATCCTGGCTCGCGCGGCACGCTGACCGGCAGGCGTCCGGAGGGGTTGGTACGACCGCTGAGCACCCCGGCGATGGCGTGGGTGCCCTCCTCGCCCGGGAAGAAGGACTGCACGATCGCGGCGGACTCCCGTGCGGCGCGGCCGAGAGCGTACGGCCGTCCCGCGAGCAGCACGGTGACCAGGGGTGTCTCCTGATCGAGCAGCGTGTCGAGCAGTTGCTGCTGTGCGCCGGGCAGTGCGAGGGTCCCGACGTCGCACCCCTCTCCGCTGGTGCCCCGCCCGAAGAGTCCGGCGCGGTCGCCGAGCACGACCAGGGCGACATCGGCCTCGCGTGCCGCCTGAACGGCCTCGTGGAGACCGGAGAGATCCCCGTCGTCGATTCCGGTGCCGCGGGCGACGGTGATCTCGCAGTCGGCGAACTCGGCGGCGAGCGTGTCCCGCAGCGTGGGCAGCTCGATGCCGAGCGGGGTGCCGGGGTGCCGGACGCCGATGTGCTGGGGGAAGGAGTAGCAGCCCAGTACGGCGGTGGGCTCGTCGGCGTTGGGACCGAGCAGGGCGATGCGGCGAGGCCGCCCGAGCGGCAGGGTGCCGTCGTTGCTCAGCAGTACGACCGCCTCCTCGGCGACCGTACGGGCCAGCGCGCGGTTGTCGGGACCGTCCAGGTCGATCCGGCCGCGCAGGGCGCCCGGATCGTCCAGGTCCGCTCCGTCGAGCGCGGCCGGCACGGGGTTCCAGTCCGGGTCGAGCAGGCCGAGCACCGCTTTCTGGGTGAGTATCCGGCGCAGGGCGCGGTCGACGTCGGCCTCCATTACGCGGCCGTCGGCAACGGCGTCGGCCAGGGGCGCACCGTACGTCTTGACGCTGGGCAGTTCGACGTCGACGCCCGCGCGCAGCGCCGTGACGGCGGCTCCTGCCCAGTCGGCTGCGATGCCGTGCAGGGTCTTCAGGAAGGCGATGGCGAAGTAGTCGGCGACGACGGTGCCGTCGAAGCCCCACGTGTCGCGCAGCAGCCCGGTGAGCAGTTCCTCGTCGGCCGCCGAGGGCATGCCGTCGGTGTCGGTGTAGGCACTCATCACCGACCGGGGGCGGCCTTCTCGTATGGCCATCTCGAAGGGAGGCAGCAGAACGTCGGCGCGCTCGCGCGGGCCCACGGAGGCGGGAGCGAGGTTGCGGCCGGCCCGGGAGGCCGAGTAGCCGACGAAGTGCTTGAGCGTCGCGACGATCCCGGCGGACTCAAGCCCCTGCACGTATGCCGTTCCCAGGGTGCCGACGAGGTACGGGTCCTCGCCGATGGCCTCCTCGACCCGGCCCCAGCGGGCGTCGCGCACCACGTCCAGGACGGGCGCGAGACCTTGGTGGACACCGACGGCGCGCATGTCGCGGCCGATGGCGGCGGCCATGCGCCGCACCGTGTCCGGATCGAAGGTGGCGCCCCAGGATAGCGGAACGGGGTAGACCGTCGCCCCCCAGGCGGCGAAGCCAGCCAGACACTCGTCGTGCGCGAGAGCGGGGATGTTGAACCGGTTCGTGGCGGCGATGCGGGTCTGGGTGCGGGCCAGGGAGAGTGCGCCCAGAGCGGGGTCCACCGGGACCGTGCCGAAGGGCCGGGTCAGCTGGCCCAGCCCGAAGGGCAGGAGTGTGTCGAGATCGACGGCCTCCTCCATGTCGTGCTGATGAGGGGCCACCTCGTCGCCCTGATCGGAGGCACCCACCCACACTCCGTACAGCTGGGCGGTCTTCTCCTGCAGGGTCATCGCGTCGATCAGGGCGTCGACTCTCGCGGTGACAGGAACGGTGGGGTCGTTCCAGAGGAAGACTCCGGGGGTGTCCTCGGCAGCCACGGTGGCGTTCATTTTCCTCCCAGGCCCGTCAGAACCTCGATCAAGGCGCGACGGACCAACAGGTAGACGAACAGGACTCGGTACGGGACTCGATACGGGACTCGATACGGGGCGGATCGCATCCGGGCTCCGGCGCCGGTCAACGGCTGAATCCGGCGGTCAGACCGCTCAGCAGTTGGCGCCTGCCGAACGCGTACAGCACCAGGACAGGCAGGGTGGTCAGGACGACGGCGGCAACGACGGCGGGGACGTTGACCCCGTACTGGCCCTGGAAGGTCCACAGTGCCAGCGGCAGGGTCCGGCGGTCAGGGCTTTGCGTCAGGATGAGCGGCAGCAGGAATCCGTTCCAGATGGTCAGTGCGTTGAAGATGCTGACGGTGAGGATCGCCGGACGGGTGAGCGGTGCCGCCAGCCGCCACAGCGTCGTCCATTCGGTGGCGCCGTCGACCCGCATCGAGTCGAACAGCTCTTTGGGAACGTCGCGGATGAAGTTGGAGAGCACCAGTACCGACAGCGGGATGGCGAAGGCGATCGACGGCAGGATCAGCGCCATCAGGCTGTCGTACAGCTGCAGCTTGATGATGATCAGGTAGACCGGGATCACCGTCGCCTGCAAGGGAATGGCCAGGCCCATGAGGAACAGCCCGTTCATGCCCCGCAGGATCCGCATCCGCCAGCCTCGCACGATCGCGTACGCGGCCATGAAGGAGAACACGACCGCCGGCACCACGGCGCCGGCGGTGACCACGACGCTGTTCACGAAGTAGCGGAGGAAGTCGGACTCGATGACCAACCGGTAGTTGTCCAGCGTCGGGTCGCCCGAAGGCACCAGCGGGTTGCTCGCATAGTAGCGGTTCTGGGCTTTGAAGCTGGTGATGAGGGTCCAGTACAGAGGTACGGCCACGACGACGAACCAGAGCCAGCCGGCCAGGCCGCCGGCCCAGTTGCGCCTGCGGGCCGCCGGACGGGTTGGAGCCTGCCGCTCGCGGTGGCCGGCCTGCCGCGGTCGCCGCGGTTCGGTCAGTGTGTCGGTCACCTCAGGCCCCCTCAAGTTGGCTCGCGCCGGCGTCGCGGCCCCCGAGCCGGCGCAGCAGCAGGGCCAGGGCCAGCCCCACCAGGACCAGGATGACCGCGATGGCGCTGGCCGGTCCCATCAGGCTGGCCTGGAATCCCCGCTTGTACATGTCCAGGGCAAGGACCCGGGTGGCGTCGCCGGGGCCGCCCTCGGTCAGGATGAAGATGAGGTCGAAGAAGGTCAGCGACCCGACCACCATCAGCGTGGACGAGGTGATGATGGTGTATTTCAGCTGGGGCAGCGTGATGCTGAAGAACTGCCGGATCCGCCCGGCGCCGTCCAACTGCGCGGCCTCGTAGAGGGACTTCGGGATCTGCTGCACTCCACCCTGGTAGATCAGGGAGTGGAACGGGATGAACTGCCAGGAGACGACGAACACGACGACTCCGAACGCGAGCCCGGGCCGCCCCAGCCAGTCCTGGCTGAGTACCTGGATCTTCAGCCCGGCGCCGAGCCCGAAGTTCGGATCCAGCAGCGCCTTGTACGCGAGCGCGATCGCCGCGGAGCTGAGCATCAGCGGGACGAAGTACACCACGCCCAGCACGGCACGGTAGCGGTGGCGGCCCGCCATGAACGTGCCGAGCAGAATGCTCAGCGGTGTCTGGACGGCCCAGGAGACGGCCATCACCAGGAACGTCACCCCGAGGGCGTGCGGCAGCCCGGGATCGGTGAGTACCGCACGCCAACTGGTCAGCCCCGACGGGTGGATGGCGCCGATTCCGTCCCACGTGGTGAAGCTCAGCGCGAAGACGCCGACGAGCGGAATCACGGCGAACCCCACGAAGACCACCAGCGCCGGTGCCGCCAGCCACGGCAGGATGCTGCGCGGTCCGTGACGCGGCTGACGGCCGGCCAGCGAGCTCATGTGCCGGTGACCGCGTTGAGGTTACGGGCGAACTGCTGCGGCGATATGGACAGTTGGAACAGCTTGACGATGTTGTCCAGCAGGGTCTCGGCGGCCGTCGGACTGAGCGCCTGGTCCCAGGACTGACCGAATTCCTTGGCCTTGGTGGCGATGTCGTAGGTGAACTGAAGGAAATCGGCGTTCTTGGCGGCTGCCAGCAGTTTCTCGGTGCCCAGCCGGATCGGGACCGATCCGTTGTCGATCCATTTCTGCACCTCTTCCTGCTGGAGGACGCCCCGGGCGAAGAAGTCCTTGGCGGTCTTCTTCTGGTCGGAGTCGGCCTTGGAGGACAGGGACAGGTACTGGGCGGGGTTGCCGACGGTGTTGCCCGGATCGCCCTTGCCGCCCTCGACGGGCGGGAAGTTCATGTAGCCCAGTCCGCCGCCGGGGACGAAGTCCCCTCCCCTGGCCTGCTGGATGCCGTACGACCAGGCGCCGTGCAGCATCATCGCGGCGCGGCCGGTGTACAGCAGCGCCTGGTCGGCGTTGGAGTCCGCGGTGATCGACGAGAAGCCCTTGATGAATCCGTCTGCCTTGACCAGTTCCTGCACCTTGGTCAGCGCGGTGATGGCGCGCGGGTCGGACCAGGCGTTCTTCTCGCCCTCGACGACGGCCTGGAAGACCTCCGGACCTCCGATGCGGTCGAACAGGAACTCCAGCCACATCATGTTCGTCCACCGGGACTGGCCGCCGAGGGAGAACGGTGCGATGCCCTTGGCGTTGAACCTGGGCACCAGCGCCATGATGTCGTCCCAGGACTTCGGCGGTTCCACGCCGACCTGGTCGAAGACCTTCCGGTTGTAGTAGAGGATGATCGGCTGCACCGTCTCACCCGGCATCGCGTAGATCTTGCCGTCGACGGTCGCCGCGGCGAACGAGGACGGCAGCAGCCGCTTCTTGACCTCGGGGTGCTCGTCGAACCACGGGGTGAGGTCCTCGACCTGGCCCGCCTTCACATAGCTGCGCAGCGTCCCGCCGCCCCAGCCCCAGATGATGGTGGGCGCCCGCCCGGCACCGATGGCGGTCTTGATCTTCGTCTTGTACGCGTCGTTCTGGAAGGTGGTGTCCTTGATCTGCTCATCGGGATGGGCCTTGTTGAAGGCGTCCACCGCGCCCGCTCTGACACCTTCCTGAGGCTGGCCGTTCAGGTACCAGTAAGTGGTTTCCCCGCCGGAGCCGGGACCGGAGGAGCCGCAGGCCGCCAGCGCCGCGGAGACCGGAACGCCGGCGGCCAGGCCGAGGAGGGTACGCCGAGAGAGATGGATCTCCATGTCTGTTCTCCGCACTCGAATCGAGAGTTGTCGGATTCTCAGGAGCCGTACCGAAAAGTTTTCGAAATTTCCTTTTTGGAACTCTGTTCGTGCAAATTAGATTTCGACCTGACACCGTGTCAAGGTGCGTGCAGCGCCGTTGCAGAGCCGTAAACCGCTGCGTACCATCCGGTACGAACGATCCTCAATGGACGTCGGCCCAGTCCGAAAAGTTTTCGAAATAGAACGATCAGGCGAAGGTGGTGCAATGTCCGCGGCAGACACACCGTCGGTGCGGGGGCTGCCCCACCGGCAGCTCACCACACCGGTGGACGCACAGCGGGGAGGAATCGATGCGGCCGAACGCCAGGCGCACCACCTTGGCTGACATCGCCCGAGTGGCCGGGGTCTCCATCGCCACCGTCTCCAAAGTGGTCAACGGTCGCGGTGACGTGGCACCGCACACCCGCACCCGGGTACAGCAACTGCTGCACCAACACCACTACCTCGCACCCGTCTTCCGCCACACCGGTGCCGTCCAGAGCCCGACCATCGAGGTGCAGTTCCAGGGCGGCCTCAAGTCGTACGTGGCCGAGACACTGGAAGGCATCATCGACGCCGCCGCCGAACTGGGGGCCTCGGTGGTGATCAGCAAGGCGTCCCACGCCCCGCACTGGGCTCGGGACCTGGTCTCGGCCGGGCGCCGCGCCGTCATCGCGGTCACCAGCGTGTACTCCACGGCGCACCTGAACGAACTGGCCCGGTCCGGGCTGCCGTTGGTCGTGCTGGACCCGCTGCACCTGCCCGACAGCCGGGTCAACAGTGTCGGCGCGACCAACTTCGCGGGCGGTCTGGCCGCGACCCGGCACCTGCTCTCTCTGGGCCACCGTCGCGTCGCCTATCTCGGCGGACCGACGATGGCCGTGTGCAACCAGGCACGCGTGCACGGGTACCGCGCCGCCATGGAGGCGGAAGGAGCGCGGGTACCCGATGCCTACGTCCTGCCCGGAGAATTCACGTACGAGGCCGGGTTGCTCGGCGCCGCGGCGCTGCTGGACCTGCCCGAACCGCCGACGGCGATCTTTGCGGGCAACGACGAGATCGCCGTCGGCGTCATCGAGACCGCCCGCACCCGCGGCCTGCGCATCCCCGAAGACCTCAGCGTCGTCGGCTTCGACGACACGAGCCTCGCCCAGATCACCTCACCGCCGCTGACCACCGTGCGCCAGCCCCTACGAGAGATGGGCAGCGCCGCCCTCCGCACCGCTCTCCGGCTGGCCAACGGCGAGAAGGTCGAGTCCCACCACATCGAACTCGCCACCGAACTCGTGGTGCGCGCCTCGACGGCGCGGCCCTGCGATGAGGCTTCGGCACGCAGGTAGCCGCGATGGTCGCATGCCCCGTCTGCCACGACCTGGCCGGACCACCCTCATTGAGTACGGCGGAGTCGGCGTCCCCTCACCCGAACGCCCCGAGCCCGCACCGGCGCCTCACGCTTCGCGGCGCTTCTGCCAGCCGAACAGTGAGGCAGGCTCAGCTCTCAACGGCGCGCGGCACCGACCTCCCTGGCCACCCTGCTCAGCAGCATATGGTGGCGGCGGGCGTCGCATCGCATCGCATCGAAAGCCTCTGGTTGAGGGGGACGTTGTGGCGGGCCCCGGGTACTTCCTGACCGTCTTGCGGTCCACCCCCAGCGGCAGCGCCTTCGTGATCTGCACGATCGGGGAAGCTGCGACAAACGCCGCCCACTCCGTCACGCTCGCCTCGCGGGCCAGACCGACCACGACCAGCGTGCCGCCGGGCCGCAGCAGCTCACGCATGCGGATGAGTGCTGCCTCGAAGCCCATGTGATGGATCGTGGTCACCGAGCAGACGAAGTCGTACTGCGCACCGGGAAGTTCCGTGGTGAGAAAGTCGCCCTCGATGAAGGTGAGTTGCGAGTAGCCGGCAGCCAACTCGCGTGCGCAGGCGATCATGTCCGGCGACCTGTCGATCCCGGTGACGCGTTTCGCCCGCCCGGCAAGCTTCCGTGCCAGCAGCCCGTTCCCACAGCCAACTTCCAGGGCATCGCCGCACCCCTCGGGAACAGACCGAAGGATGCCGGGATGCCGGGCAACGTTGGTGTTCCAGTACGGCTCTGGGGCGGGCTGGCGCATTCGATCATCGTAGAGGCCGGTCAGGGCCTGCCGCGTACACACCGGTGGATCCGCAGTCCCCACCGCCCGAGGTGACGTACTGCCCAGTTGATCACCCGTCGAGTGACGGGCCATGCCGGGCCGCCTCAGCGAGGCCTCATCAGTGGAGCGGATGACACCGTAGACCTGCCGGCCGATGCCGGAGCGCAGAGGCCCGCCTGGGAGTCTTGCCGCTCTGTGCCGCTCACCCGGGCGGTCGGGCAGCGAGTTGGAGGGCGGGGTCTGCGCGTTGCAGGGCGGCGGTCACCTTCAGGTCCCAGCCCGCGGTGTACGCCTCCTCGAACGGCTGGTCGCCGATTTCCGTCCGGGCTCGCGCGCTCAGGGTTCGGATGCGGGGTTCGGTGAGGTCGTGGGCGCCGCGCAGCGGACGCCGGTGGGACAGGGCAGTCTCGGTCGTATCGAGCAGCTCGCCCGCATTTGCCAAGTCGCCGGTCTGCAGGTGCAGTCGGGCCTGGCACGCATCGAGAATGATCGCCATTCCGGGTGAGTGCGAGGCCAGCACCCGTTGCCGGGTCGTGGTGATCAGCTCCAGTGCCCGTGCGGGCTGGTCGGTACGGGTGTGCAGGTCCGTCAGACGCAGGGCGATGTAGATCTCGTCCTGGATGCTGAGTGCTCCGAGCGCGCGGGCCGCTTCTTTCGCCGCCTGCACGTCCTGTACGGCGCCGTCGAGTTCGCCGTCGTACTGGCGCAGCAGTGCGCGCAGGGGAAAGGTGGTGGCGATGTCGTGTTGCACGCCGCGGTGGCCGGTGGGGATCTCGGTGGCCTGGTCGAGCCAGTAGGCGGCGTCGTCGTCCCGGCCACGCATGCGCCAGTACCAGATCAGGCCGAGCGCGAGGCGCAGAGCGCCGTCGGCGTTTCGGCTGTCGCACAGGTGACGCGGGGCGGCCAGGACATTGTCGTGTTCGGCGCACAGGACGTGCAGGGCGTGCAGTTGCTGGGGGCCGCGGGTGAGGTGGTCGTGCTCGGCGACGGCAGCGGCCCGAGCCAGTCGAGGACCGGCTCCCGCCCACTTCACGGCCCGCCACGCCGCACCGCGGTGTCCACCTGCTGGTGACCACCCGCTTCCCCACCCGGACAGGACGCCCCCGCGATGAACAACACTCCCCCACCGCCGATGAGCGAACCGGACCCGTCGACCTTCACCGCTTCCAGCAGCTACGTCGCACCGTGTTCCGGCGGCCAGCGGCCCACGGACACGTACGGCAGTGGCGGAGTGCCCCTGCGCCAGTGGCTCCTGGACGCGCGTCACGGACTTGCCGGCGCGGGCCGGTGACGCGCCCGCAAAGGAGCGGGGCAGCAACCCGCCATGCCCTTGAGCGACGACAGCCAACTGCCCCTTGGACCCGGAGCAGGTCCGTGAGACCTCGCTCAAGGTCGTTTCAGGAGTCCCGCAGGCACAGGCCTCTCGCCCTCCGGCCACCAGCCACCGGCTGAAGTCAGCCGATAGCGGCGGTGTGGCGCGGGCCGTGTCAGGGGATTCCGCACCCCGTCCGGAGAGGGTGTCCTGAGCTCCGGCCTGCTCGATCCCGTGAGAGGGAAATACCGTTGACACATGGTCTGACCTGCCTGGATTTATTGCTGCACGTTTCTTTAACTTATCTTTCCCCTTGCCGTCGCCCACCCCATTCGAAGTGCTGAAAGGGGAAAGAATGATCAACGCAACCAAAGAGACGGGCGCACTGTAACCACTGATGCAAGTGTGAGACATGTTAAATTGGCGCTTCCGTTCAGATCCGGACACAATCAAGACGTTTATTGACAGCTGAACTTCCCCCCGGGTAAGGTCCAGCAAATATTGGATCCACGGAGATCGCTCGACGGAACCGTCGGATCCGTATGGCACGTACGAATACGCTCGACACGATCAAGTCAGTTCTGGAACCGTTGTCAGAATTCCTGCACGACTTGGCTCCCTGCGTTGACCAGCAGAGCCCGTGTGTTCGTAACGGCCCAATACTTCAGCGTGACCTACGGGGGCGACGCGATGTCCGGAAGTGGCATGACCGATCTCAGAGTTATTTCCTGGAATCCTCACTTCGTCACGTCTTGATTCGACGACCGGTGCGAGGCATTACCACGCCCACCCGCTCACCCACTGACTTTCGCCGAGCCGACGGGTCCGTCACGCCGCAAAGACGAATGCGAGCGGATTCCGATATTCCGAGCATGCCCGAGGAAATCGGGATTCACGGAGTGGACTCTGCCGTTCCCTCACCCATGAGCCACCGCGCTGAGCGGTCGGACAAAACGGCGATCTACGGAAAGGAGGCAGCTCATGACGAACGAGGACTTCCTCGGCTCCCGCGAAGCGGGCGAGGCCGCGACCAAGTGGTGAGTACCGCATGAAGAGCCCGCGGTACCGGGTGGCGGGCACGCAGCCACCCGGTACTGCCGCAGGGGAGAGACGAGAGAGGGGAAACGCGCGTGTTCGAGGATCTGACGGGCGAGACGGACCTCAACGGCCTTGAGGACAGTGACTACGCGGCCCGTCTGCGCGAGCTGGAGAAGGCGCTCGGCCAACAGCCCGCCTCCGAGGAACTCCTGCACGGCCTGGTCCGCTGGACCACCGATCACAGCGACTGGAACGTCCGCAGGATCGCCGTGGAGACCCTCGCCGAGCGGTTCCCCGACTCCGCGCCGTCCCGCGAGGCGATCTGTTCCGCCACCCATGACGACGTCGACTGGGTCGCGTTCACCGCCATCAAGGCGGCAGGCCGTCACCGGCTGCCCGAAGCCGTGGAACACATGATCCGCATCTCCGGGTGGCCCAGCAATTTCACGCGCCCCGGATACGCCCGTAAACCTGTCGGCTGCGGCGCGGCCTTCACCAAAAGGGCGCTGCTGGA
The DNA here is from genome assembly GCF_042677425.1 of Streptomyces sp. NPDC127119. Taxonomy (NCBI): domain Bacteria; kingdom Bacillati; phylum Actinomycetota; class Actinomycetes; order Kitasatosporales; family Streptomycetaceae; genus Streptomyces; species Streptomyces sp. NPDC127119. The sequence continues at coordinate 16,140 of NZ_JBHXTO010000020.1, forward strand.
CTTCTTCGAATCGAAGGACCCCGGCGAGCTGCGCGCCCTTGAGGACGCACACTTCGCGGACAAACACGCGAGCGTCGCCGCGGCCGTTCGCGAACGGGATCTGCGCGACGCCGTGCTCGTGCCTTCCGGCCCCTTCGTCGCCGGCGCGAACGCCACCGAGGTCGGCCCCTTCCAGATGGACAGCACCGACAATCCACTGCGCGCCGTGGAACTTCCGCCATTCTGGATCGACCGTACGGCAGTGACCAACGCCCGTTACAGCGAGTTCCTGTCCGATACGCGCGGTACAAAAGAGTTCGCGCACCCCGACCAGCCCGAGAACAAGGATCACACACCCGCTCACCGGCGTGATCCTCGTTTCAATGATCCGTCCTTTCCCGTGGTGGGTATCGACTGGTACGACGCCTGGTCGTTCGCCAAATGGGCGGGGGGCCGACTGCCGTCCGAGGACGAATGGGAGAAGGCCGCCCGCGGCACCGACGGCCGCCGCTATCCCTGGGGCGACGAATGGGATCCCAAGAGGGCCCAGTTCGTCTCCTCGGCGTATGAATGCGACACTCCGCCGGACCTGGAGGCCCTGGAAGACCTCCTGGTCCGAACGACCCTGGACCGGCCGAGTCATCCGGTCGTCGCCGCCGACGCGCTGCCCGCGGGAGCGGGCCCCTACGGCACGCTCAACATGGCGGGCAACGTCTGGGAGATGACCCGGACGAACTTCTTCACGCGGTCGGACATGGCCCCCTTCTTCAAGGGCCGCAGGAGCAGCGAGTTCATGAACCGCCCAGAAGCATTCCATGTGCTGCGCGGGGGGACCTGGACCTCGCCGCCCGTCTGCCTGACCACGTTCTACCGCGGCAAGGACCTGTTGACCGATCGGCACAACGAAGTCGGATTCCGGTGCGCGTACGACGCGACCGAGGAGGAGGCGCGGCGTCATGGATGAGCATCTGGCGGACGAGGTGGCCGTACGGACCGAGGATCTCAAACAGGAACTCGTCGAGGCGATCCACCTCTTCGCCGCGCTCGGGTACAGCGAGGGCATCGCCGGCCACATCAGCGTCACCGACCCCGGCAGGCCGGGGCACTACTGGGTCAATCCTTTCGGGCTGGACTTCGACAGGGTCCGGCCGAAGGATCTGCTGCTGATCGATCCGGACGGCAGGGTCGGCTCGGGACGCGGCGCCCTCAACCCTTCCGTCGATCCACTCCATGGCGAACTGCACCGCGCCCGCCCGGACTTGACGGCTTTCGCCCACACCCACTCCCTGTACGGCAAGGCGTGGTCGGCTCTGGGACGGGTGCTCGACCCGATCACCCAGGACGCCTGCGCCCTGTACGGCCGGCATCACGTGTACGAGCAGTTCGACGGCCTGGTCAACGACCGCCAGGAAGGCAAGGCCGTGGCCGCCACGCTGGGTTCGGGCACCGCCGTGATCCTGCAGAATCACGGCTTCCTCACCGGCGGGCGCTCCGTCGCGGAGGCCGCCTGGCTGTTCGTGGTGATGGAGCGGGCAGCGAAGGTGCAGCTGCTCGCGGAGGCCACGGGAAAGCCGGTGGTGATACCGCACCACGTCGCCGAGCCGACCGCGGCGACGCTGGCCGGGCTGGAGTACGCCGAGCTGCAGTACCGCAATCTGTTCGAGTCGGCGGCCGGGGGGCACCGGCCATGAAGGTGGGCTTGACCTTCCTGCCCACGGTAGGCCCGTCGGAGGAACCCGCGCACAACTACTACAGGTCGTGTCTGCAGTTGTGCGAGACGGCGGACGCGCTGGGCTTCAGCCATGTCAGGGCCGTGGAGCACTACTTCCACGAGTGGGGTGGCTACAGCCCGGACCCCGTGCTGTTCCTCGGTGCGGTCGCCGCGAGGACGCGCCGGGTGCGGCTCGTCACGGGGGCCGTGGTGCCCGCCTTCCAGCATCCGGTCAAGCTGGCTGCCTCGCTGTCGATGCTGGACAACCTCTCCGGCGGACGTCTGGACGCGGGTTTCGGCCGGGCCTTCCTGCCCTCGGAGTTCGAGGCGTTCGGGGTACCGATGGCGGAGAGCCGCGCGCGGATGCAGGAGGGCGTGGCCGCGGTGGAACGGCTGTGGCGGGAGGAGTCCTTCCGTTGGGACGGCACGTTCCACCGGTTCGGGCCGCTGCCGCGGTTGCTGCCGGTGCCTGTGCAGCAGCCGGGCCCGCCCGTCTTCGTGGCCGCGACGGTGTCCGAGGAGTCCTTCCGCTGGGCGGGCGAGCGCGGATACCACTTGATGATCATTCCGGTTGTGGCGCGTCACGAACGGCTCGTCGAGCTCCTGGGGATCCACCGGGCCGCCTGGCAGCGGGCGGGCCATCCCGGGACGGCCCGCCTGCACGTCAGCTACCAGTGTTATGTCGCCCCGGACGCGGCGGAGGCCAGGCAGCGTGCGGAGGAGCACTTCGAGCACTACAGGAGCAAGCAACTCGCCGCGTACTCCGCCTGGCGGGGCGTCACCTCGGACCAGTACCCCGGTTACGAACAGATGGAGGCCTCGGCCCGTGACACCCGCTTCGCCGATCTGCTGGCGGCGGGCACCGCGATAGCGGGAGACGTGGACGAGGTGACGGAGGCCCTGCGGCACGTGGCGAAGCTCTATCCGGACGCCGAGGCCAGTCTCCACATCCGCTACGGCGACATCGGGCACGACGAGGCGCTGCGTTCGGTGACCCTGCTGGGCACCGAAGTCCTGCCGCGTCTGCTGGCGGCGGAGCTGAGCGCGTCGTGACCGGTCCGTCCCGCGTCGAGGAGCTGGTCGGTCGGATGAGTGCCCGGCATCCGCACCGGACGGCACTGTCCGGGCCCGACGGCGACCTGGACTTCGCCGGCCTGGAGCGGCGGGCCTCGGCTCTCGCCGGCCGGCTGCGCCCCGACGGCGCGGTCGGCCACCGGGTCGCGGTGCGGATGCCCCGCTCGGTGGAGCAGGTGGTGACTGTCCTGGCCTGTTGGAAGGCCGGCGCCGTCTGTGTGCCCGTCGACCCCGCGCTGCCCCGGCTGCGGGCCGAGCACATGATGGAGGCGGCCCGCTGCGACCTCCTGATCGGTCCCGATGAGCGGATCGAGACACTCGGGGGCCGACGGACCGGCGCCGACCGGGGGCTCGCGTACGTCTTCTTCACCTCCGGCTCCACCGGTGAGCCGAAGGCCGTCGGCTCACCGCACTCGGGAATCGTCAACGAAGCCCGGTGGACGGCGGAAGCCTTCCGACTGACCGAGCACGACCGGGGCAGCTGGCTCTCGTCGCCCGGCTTCGCGCTGACACGCTGGGAGCTGTGGTCGTCCCTGGCGGCCGGGGCCTGTGTCCGGGTGGCACCGGAGGGCACCGAATGGAGCGCGGAGACGACCCGGGACTGGCTGCTGGAACAGGGCGTCAGCTGGAGCGTCGTCGTGACCTCCCTGGGCGAGCGGCTGTTCGGCGTGCGGTGGCCCGCCGGCGGCGCCCTTCGTCTGCTGGTCACCGGCGGCGAGCAGCTTCGTACCTGGCCCCGTGGGCTCCCTTTCGACGTCGTCAACTCCTACGGCGTCACCGAGACGACAGGCGTCCGTTCGGTGTCCCGGCTGCCCCGTACCCCTCCCCCGTCGGGCCTGCCGTCGTGCGGCACGGCGATCGCGCGGACCCGACTGCATGTGCTGGACGACCGTTTCGCCCCGGTCGCGCCTGGCGACGAGGGGGAGCTGTACGTGGGCGGGTCCGGTCTCGCGCACGGCTACCTCGGCAGGCCGGGGCTCACGGCCGAGCGTTTCCTGCCCGATCCGTTCGCCGGTGACGGCGGGCGCATGTACCGCACCGGTGATCTCGTCCGCCTCGACCCGGAGGGCAATCTGGTCCCGCTGGGTCGGCGGGACCAGGAGCTGAAGATCGACGGGGTTCGCGTCGACGTGAGCGAGGTCGAGGCGGTCGTGCTGACCCACCCCGCGGTCGCCGCCACCGCCGTCTCGGTGTGGCGGGACGCCTCGGCGCGCGCCCGGCTGGTCTGCCACGTGGTGGTGCGCGCGGGCGCCGGGGTGTTCCCCCACGAACTCCGCTCCCACCTGGCGGAGCGGCTGCCCAGGGCCATGGTGCCGACCGTCTTCCTCCGGGCGGAGGAGCTGCCGATGCTGTCCAGCGGAAAGCTGGACCGGGCGCGGCTGCCCGTGCCGACACCTGGAAACCGTATGCCGGAGAGCACTGCCCGGTCGCTGGACGCGACGGAGCTGGAAGTGGCCCGGGCCTTCGCGACGGTGCTCGGTCAGGACAGCCCGGTGGCGGGGCACGACGACTTCCTGGCACTGGGCGGCGATTCCCAGGGGCTGTCCAGGGTCCGGGCCCTGCTGATCCGGCGCCTCGGCGTCGCCCTGCCCATGGAGCTGCTGTTCGAGAAGCGCACACCGATCGCGATAGCTGCCACGCTGCGGGACGGCGAGCACGGCGACAGGCGGGACGACGGCCTCGACACCGTGCGCGAGGACGACGACGGCAGCCCCGGGGCGCGGCCCGCCGTGCCCGGTTCTCCGCTGCGTCTGCCGATGACGCGTACGCAGGAACGGATGTGGTTCCTCGAACAGCTCGACCCCACCGGAGCCCCCTACGTGGAGGTGCTGACGCTGCGGCTGAGCGGGCCCGTCGAAGTGCCCCGGCTGCAGACCGCCTTGCGGGATCTCGTCGCCCGGACTCCCGCCCTGCGCACGGTCTTCCGCGTCGAGGACACCGGCCCCGTACAAGTCGTACTTCCCGACGCGGGCGTCGAACTCCAGAGGGCCGGCCCGACCGTCGCCACCGCCGAGGAACTCCTCGCGGACCTGGCGGCGAACGGGCTGCTGGCGCCCTTCGACCTCTCGCGGGCGCCGCTGATGCGCTGGCGGCTGTACGAGAGCCGGGACGCGCAGACGCCTTCGGTGCTGGCCATGGCCGTGCATCACATCGTGTGGGACGGGCGGTCCGCGGAAATCTTCCTCCACGATCTCGTCACGCTCTACGACGCGGCGGCGGAACCCTCAGTGCTCGCACCACCCGCGCCGGGACCGCCCTCCGTCGCAGTCGGGAGCCGCGCGTCCGCGATCGGTCCGTCGACACAGAAGTGGCTCGACGGTCTCGCGCAGGCACGGCCCCACGTCTGGACCGATCCGGTTCTCACGCCCGGCGGCGCGGACCGTCTCGGCGTCATCGAGCGCGATGTGCCCGACCGGCTCGTCGCCGGGATACGCGCTCTCGCCGGATCGCAGGGCGTCACCCCGTTCGTCATCGGTACGGCCTGCCTCACCGTGGCTCTGCAACCGCTGCACTCCAACGACGAACTGACGATCGCCGCCCCTGTCTCCGTCCGCACGGACGAGGACGCCGACCGGATGGGGTTCTTCGTCAACCTCCTGCCCCTGAGCATCCCGCTGCACGCGACGACGAGCGGACGCGCCCTGCTGGCGTCGGTGCGGCAGATCGCGCTGGATACCTGGCCGCACCGGTCGGTGCCCTTCCAGGACATCGTCGGACGTACGACCCGGGCCGCGCGGCGCTCGGCGGCGTATCCGCCGTACACCCAGGTCATGTTCCTGTACAACCGGCTCCCAGGCGAGGCGACCGCCGCAGACGGGGTGCGCTGGCTGATCGACCAGTTGCCGAGCCGGGCACCGAAGTGCGATCTGCTCGTGTACTGGAACGAGAGTCCCGCCGGGTGGGTCCAGCGCGTCGAGTACGACCGAGCGCGGCTGGCACCGGCCGCCGCGGCCCGGCTGTCCGAGGACGTGCTCGACGCCTTGCGGACGCTGGCCGAGGATCCGGACGCACCCTTGGTCACGCTGCCGGACCGCGTCCTCGGGCCGTCCCCCGCGACCTCGCGTCCGGCTGCCGGGCGCACCGACGCCGGGGAGCTCAGCGACAGCCCGCCGCGGACCGAGCCACTCTCCGAGTTGGAACGGCAGGTGGCGGAAGCGTGGGCCGGTGTGCTCGGGGTCGACTCCGTGGCCGCGGACGACAACTTCTTCGAACTGGGCGGGAGTTCGATGGCCGCCGCGCGCCTCGTCGTCGTGCTGCGCTCACAGCTCTCGGTACGCGTACCGGTCCGCCTCGTCTTCGACACCGACACTCTCGCCGCCTTCGTACTACGGCTGCGGCAGGACCACCTCGGCCAACCACCCGCCCAGGGATGAGGAGCAGCCCGTGTCCGAACACGCCACCCTGCGCCCCCGATCCACGACGACATCCGACACGCCGGCACCGGACCCCGCCGTGGCGGGACTCGCCGTACGCACGGACCGGCTGGCGGCCTCGGCCGTCGGTACGGTCCTGCGCCTGTCCGACGCACCCGGTATGACCGCACTGGCGGCCGGCAGCCCCGCCCCCGAGACCTTCCCCGCCGCCGAGGTCGCTCAGGCCGTGGGCAGGATCCTGTCCCGGCCCGACGCGCTGCAGTACGGGGACACCGAAGGGCTGTGGCCCCTGCGGGAGTGGATCGCCGACGACCTGAGCCGGCTGCTCGGCCGTCCGGTCGCACCGGCCGCGACCGTGCTCGCCCACGGTTCGCAGCAGGCGCTCGACCTGGTGTGCAAGGCCATCCTCGATCCCGGTGACGTGGTGGTCGTGGACCGGCCCAGCTATGTGGGCGCGCTTCAGGTGTTCCGGCTTTTCGAGGCCGACGTCGTGGCGGTGCCGCTGGCCGCCGACGAAGGCCTCACGGCCCTGGAGAGCGCCCTGCGTGAGGGGCTGCGTCCCAAAATGCTGTACGTCGTGCCGAACTTCGCCAATCCGACCGGGCTCAGCCTCTCCGCGGGGCAGCGCGAGCGGCTGGTCGTGCTGGCCTCCCGGTACGGCTTCCTGCTCGTCGAGGACGACCCGTACGCCGAACTCGCCTACGACCGGACCGGGCCCGCCCTGCCGTCGCTGGCCGCGCTGTCCCCCGAAGCGGTCCGTATCGGGAGCTTCTCGAAGACTCTCTTCCCCGCCGCACGGCTGGGCCATCTGACCGCGCCGCCGCCGCTGACCGTCGTACTGAACAAGATCAAGCAGGCTGCGGACCTGGGCAATTCCACCTTCCTCGAACGCATCGTGCACGAACTGGTCCGGCCGCCCGGTGCCCTGGCGGAGCGGCTGGCCGCGACCAAGGAGGTCTACCGCGGTCGGCGGGACATCCTGGTCGGCTCGCTGCGCGACGCGTTGGGCGGGCGGCTGCGCTTCGCCGTGCCGGACGGCGGCTTCTTCCTGTGGGCCCGGCTCACCGACGGCAGCAGTGCCACGGCGCTGTTGCCCGAGGCGCTCCGGGAGAACGTCTCGTTCGTCCCGGGCCGGACGTTCTTCGCGCAGGACCCGGACGACTCGACCCTGCGGCTGTCGTTCTCGTGTGCCGTTCCCGACCAGATGGCCACGGCCGGACCCCGGCTGGCCCGGGCGCTGGAACGGATTCCGCGATGAGGGTGCTCCGCCTCGGCGAGGGGCTCCAGTCGCTCGACGAGGCACCCTTCCACGTGCCGGAGTTCCTGGCGCGGCCGCTGGTGGCGCGACTGGCGACCGCCGGCCCGGTGATCCGCCCGGTGTGGTTCCTGTGGGAAGAGGAGGCGTTCTGGGTGCTGACCGGACCCTGGTCGCGCCTGGCACACCGACTGGCGGCCGACCCGTCGTTCGCTCTCGTCGTCGACACCTGCGACCTGGTGACCGGCACGGTCAGGCAGGTCATCGCGTACGGCACCGGGGAGGTGCTGCCGTTCGACACCGCGCGCGGGCGACGCAAACTCCGACGTTATCTGGGACCGGACGAGGCGTCGTGGGATCCGCGGTTCAGCATGGCAGGCGACCCGAACACTCGGGGGATCCGCTGGGCGCGGCTGACTCCGCGGAGCCTGGATGTCAAGGACCAGTCCTTCCGGCCGTCGCGGGGCCGGGAGATCCACGACGTGCGAACCGCCGAGGTGTGACGGTGACGGCGAAGCGGGCGACACAGGAGTCGCAGGAGACCTGGACGTACCGGCGTGTCCTGCGCAGTACGCGGCTGACGGCGTTCCTCGCCGGTGACCTGGTGTCGAACCTCGGCGACGGCATGCTGCTGACCGCGCTGCCGCTGCTGGCGCTGCGCGTGCACGGCGACACCTCACCGGCTGTGGCCGTCTCGCTCGTCGAGAGCGCTCCGTACGTGCTGGGCACCGCGTTCGCCTTCGCCGTCGGGCTCAGCAAGGTACGGATCCCGCCGCGAGCCCTGGTCGTCTGTGACTGTCTGCTGCGCGCGGCGCTGTTCACCGGCCTCGGTGTCCTGGCCCTGCTCGACCGGCTGACGCTCGTGCCACTCGTCCTCGCCCTGCTGTTCGGCTCGGTGCTGCGGATGACGGCACTGAGCAGCCGACGTCTGATCGCCACGGCCCAGGTGGAGCCGGCGGGGCGGCTTGCGGTGAACGCCCTGCTGGGCACGACGAGCAATCTCGCGCTGTATGCCGCCGGTCCCCTCCTGGGAGGCGTGCTGGCCGCGCTGACCGATCCGGGCTGGGCGCTCGTCTTCGACGGGGTCAGTTTCCTCGTTCTGCTGGGAACGGTGTGTCTGGCCGTACCGCCACGTGCCGGGACCGTCGAGGGGACGACGCTTCCGGCGTCCGGCTGGAGCATTCTGGGCCAGGTGCCCGTCGCGGCCCGGCTGTTCGTCGTGGTGTTCTGCTTCAACCTGTTCTACATGCCGGTGGAGGTGGCGCTGCCGCTGCTGGTGGACGGCCGGCTCGGCGGCGGAGGCACGGCTCTCGGCGCGATCTGGGGCGGCTTCGGTGTCGGCGCGCTGCTGGGCGCCCTGACGACCAACGCGCTGCGGGCCCTCCCGCAGCAGCGGCTGCTCGTCGGCATCATCGCGATCTGGGCCCTGGTGCCCGCACTGCTGGCGCTCGCGCCTTCGGTACCGGTCGCCGTGGGCGTCTTCTTCGTCGGGGGTTTCGTCTACGCCCCGTTCGTTCCGGTGGTCTACACGTTCGTGCAGTCCGTGCTGGAACCGGACCAGCAGCAGCCCGTGCTCACGCTGTGGGCGGCGGGCTCGGCGCTGGCCGGGCCTGTCGGGCTGCTGCTGGCCGGCCCTCTGGTCGTGTCGGCCGGGACCAGGGGCGCCCTGCTGGTCTCGACGCTGCTCACCCTCGCGCTGGTGCCGCTGGCCGGAGCCCGCCTGCGCGATCGGCCTGCCGTACCGGCACCGAAAAGCTGAAGCATGCCCCTTCCACCGGGGAGGGGGCCGGCGGGGAGCACCCGCCGAAGTGAGGGGAGAACACAGTGCGGGGTTGGAACGCGGCCACGTTCGGCGACACCATGCCGGACTACGACCTCCAGGACTGGGCTGTCGCGACGGACGAGGCGGAAGCCACCGAGTTCCTCGCCGCATACGCCAAGGACGGCTGTGCGCTCGAACTCGGCGTGGGGACAGGGCGGGTGGCCATCCCCCTGGCGCGCCAGGGCGTGCGCACCACGGGCATCGAGGGGTCGCAGGCCATGGCGGGGCAACTCGAACGCAAGCTGTCCGGGGACGAGGTGCGTGTCGTCGTCGGCGACTTCGCGGACGTGGCGGTGGAGGGGCCCTTCGACCTGGTCTACTGCGTCTTCAACACCTTCCTGCTGCTGCTCACGCAGGAGGAGCAGGTGCGGTGCTTCCGACGGGTCGCCGAAGTGCTCGCTCCCGGCGGGGTGTTCGTGCTGCAGCTGTCGGCGCCGCAGGCCTACCTTCTGACGGACCGTCAGTCGATGCACACGCTGAGCGTGGGCATGGACCGGATGGTCATGCTCGCGGCCACTCATGACCCGGTGCTCCAGCGGGTCGACCGTCAGCAGGTCGTGATGACCGAGGCGGGCAACCGTCTCTATCCGCTCGCCTACCGCTACGTCTGGCCCTCGGAGCTGGACCTGATGGGCGAACTGGCGGGCCTGCCGCTGTCCTGCCGCTGGGGCGGCTGGCAGAGCGAGCGGTTCACCGGCTCCGGATTCCACGTGTCCGTCTATCAGAAGCCCACCGGCTGACAGCGGGAGCTCCCATGGCGCACCTACCCCCTCCCCCCTCACTGGCCGAGTTCGCCCGGCGCCCGCGCCCGGACACGGCCCCGCTCTCCCACCAGCAGCGGCGCCTGTGGTTCGCCGGTGAGATCGGCGAGGGCGGCGCCTATCACTCGCCGTTCGTCTGGCGGCTGCACGGCGAGGTGGACGTGGCCGCGCTGGCCTGTGCCGTGGGCGACATCGTGGAGCGGCACGAGAGTCTGCGCACCGTCTTCCCGTCCATGGACGGTCTGCCGCGGCAGAAGGTGCTGCCGCCCGCGGCCGTGTTCTCCGCGTCCGACACGACGAGGGACCGGCTGACCGCGGAGGTCGGGGAGTTCGTCCGGATTCCCTTCGATCTGTCGGCCGATCTGCCCCTGCGGGTGCGGCTGTTCACCGTGACTCCGGCCGAGAGCGTACTGGCCCTGTCCTTCCACCACATCGCGGTGGACCGCTGGTCCCTGGGGCCGTTGCTGCGGGACCTGCGCCACGCCTACCGGGCCCGGTGCGACGGCAGAGGTCCCGGCTGGGCGGCCGTCCCGGTGCGCTACCGGGACTACGCCCTGTGGCAGCACGCCTCCCTGGGCGAGGAGTCGGACCCGGCGAGTACGGCCGCCCGCGAACTGGCCTTCTGGGGAAAGACTCTGCACGGTCTGCCGGACGAGCTCCCGCTGCCGGTGGACCGGCCGCGGTCGGGCCGGGCGCCCGCGCGGTGCGGGACGGTGCCCGTGGCGGTCGACGCGACGACGCACCGGCAGGCCGTGGCGCTGGCCCGGCAGTGCCGCACGAGTGTCTTCGCGGTCGCCCTCGCCGCGTGGGCGGGGACACTGAGCGGGCTGGGCGCCGGCCCGGACGTGCCGATCGGCACCCCGGTGACCGGCCGGAGCGACATCGCGCTCGACGAGGTCGTGGGCTTCTTCGTCAACACCCTGGTCCTGCGCGTGGACACCTCCGGGGATCCCACGTTCCGCGACCTGCTGGGGCGGGCGCGCGAGGTGTCCCTGGACGCCATGGACCATCAGGAGCTTCCGTTCGAGCGGTTGGTCGAAGCGCTGAACCCGCCGCGCGTGCTCGGCCGACATCCGCTGTTCCAGACCATGGTGACGCTCAACGACGGTATCGAGGGCGGCCTGGATCTGCCCGGGCTGCGGGACGAAGCCGAGCCGGTGGAACTGGAGGAGGCCAAGTTCGACCTGGCGCTGTACGTGCGGGAGCGCGGAACCGTGGGGGCCCCGGCCGGTATGGAGGGCACGCTGCAGTACTCCTGCGATCTCTTCGACCGGCCGACCGCACTCCTGCTGGCGGACTGCTTGCAGCGCCTCCTGACCCAGGCGGTCGCCGATCCCGGCCTTCGGCTGGGGCAGCTGGACCTCCCACGCGAAGCGCGCGAGCGGCCGGCTCAGCGGCGCGGTGCGGCGGAGCGGGCCGGTGCCTCCGCGGGAGGACTGCCCGGCCCGTCGGTTCCGTCGCCCGGTCCGGAAGGGGGGCAGGAGACTGCCCTGACCGAGGACGAGCAGGTCCTGGCCGACCTCTTCGCCACCGTCCTCGACACACCGTCGGTCGGCCGGGACGACGACTTCTTCGTCCTGGGCGGCCACTCCTTGCTGGCCACCCGGCTGATGTCCCGCGTCAACAAGGCCTTCGGCACCGGCCTCCCCCTCCGCGTGCTGTTCGAACACGCCACGGTCGGCGCTCTCGCCCCCGCCGTGCGGCGAGCCGCCCTCACCGCCGTCCCGCGCACCCTCACCGCCGGTCCGCGCACCGAGAACGTGCCGCTGTCCTTCGCACAGCAGCGCCTGTGGTTCCTCGATCAGCTCACGCCCGGCCGCCCCACGTACAACATCCCCAGTGCGGTGCGACTGCGCGGTCGGCTCGATGCGGCGGCGCTGCGCGGGGCGCTCAGCGCGCTGGTCGCCCGGCACGAGGTCCTGCGCACGGTCTTTCCCACCACCGGAGGGCGCCCCCGCCAGGAGGTCCGGGCGCCCGCGCCGGTGGACCTGCCCGTGACCGACCTGTCGACGGCAGCCGATCCGGTGCGCGCCGCCCAGGAGGCCGTGACCGCCGACGGCGCACGCCCGTTCAGCCTGCGGTCGGGACCGCTGATGCGGGCGTCGCTGTACCGGCTCGGACCGGACGATCACGTGCTGGGGCTGGTGGTGCACCACATCGTCTTCGACGCCTGGTCCGACAGCGTCCTGTGGCGCGAACTCAACACCCTGTACGAGGCGTTCACCACGGGTGGCCGACCAGACCTGAGGGAATTGCCGCTCCAGTACGCGGACTTCGCCGTCCAGCAGCGGCAGTGGCTGGAGAGCGGGCCCCTGCGGGAACAGACCGCGTACTGGCGCTCCCGGCTGGCTGACCTGCCGCCCTCCCTGGACCTGCCGACCGATCACGCCCGTCCCGCGCTCGCCGGACAGCACGGCGCCACGGTCACCTTCGAGGTACCGGCCGAGGTCGCGGACCGGTTGCGCGAACTGGGCCGCGCACACGACGCGACCCTGTTCATGACCCTGCTGGCCGCCGTGGGCGTGCTCCTGTCGCACACGGCCCAGAGCGACATCGTCCCGATCGGCACCCCGATCGCCGGGCGCACCAGCCCCGAACTCGAACACCTCATAGGGTTCTTCGTCAACACGCTGGTCCTGCGGGCCGACTGCTCGGGCAACCCCACCTTCACCGAGTTGCTGCGCCGCACCCGGGAGTGCGCGCTGGACGCGTACGCCCACCAGGACCTGCCCTACGCGCGGCTGGTGGAGGAGCTGGCGCCGCAGCGCGATCTCAGCCGCATCCCCCTCGCCCAGGTCATGTTCCAGCTGCTGAACACCCCCGTGGAGGAGGTGCGGCTGAAGGGGCTCGACGCGCAGAGGCTGCCCATCACCTCGGCCACCACCCGGTTCGACCTCGAATGCCACATGGTCGACCAGGACGGCCGGCTCACCGGGCATCTCGTCCACCGCACCGACCTGTTCGCACCCGAGCGCGTCGAAGCGATGGCCCGACGCTTCCAGCAACTGCTCGTCTCGATCACCCGGCGGCCCGATCAGCGCCTGGCGGACCTTCAACTGTCCCTGCCCGCCGAGCGGGAGCAGCTGCGCCGCTGGAACGGCACCGACGCCCCACTCCCCCGTACGACGCTGCCCGAGTTGTTCGAACGGCAGGCCGCGAGCACCCCCGACGCGGCCGCGGTCACCTTCCGCGACACCACACTGACGTACGCGCAGCTGAACGCGTCCGCCAACCGGCTCGCTCATCGGCTGCGCGAACGGGGCGCGGGGCCCGGCCGTCTCGTGGCGCTCGCCCTGCCCCGTTCCCTGGACACGGTCGTCGCCCTGCTCGCCGTGCTGAAGTCCGGCGGCGCCTGTCTGCCCCTCGATCCGGACTATCCGCCCGCGCGCCTCGCCCACATGCTCGCCGACGCCCGCCCGTCCCTGCTGCTCACCGTTCGTGCCCGGTGTGACGCGGTCCCGGCGGGCGACGCGGGCTCCCCCGCCGTCACCGTCGTACTGGACGATCCCGGCGAGTCCGCCCTGACCGCCCGTGCCCCGTCGGCCGATCCGGACCACTCCTCTCTCGCCCCGCAGGAACTGGCCTACGTCCTGTACACGTCGGGCTCGACGGGAACACCCAAGGGCGTCGCCGGCACCCACCTGGGGATGGTCAACCGGCTGCTGTGGTTCGGGCGCGCGTTCCCCGTCCGGCCCGGCGACCTCATGTGCGCGAAGTCGTCGATGAACTTCGTGGACGGCTCGACGGAGATCCTGTGCATGCTGGTGCACGGGGGCCAGGTCGTGCTGGCCGACGCCGAACAGGCAGGCGACGTCGAGCAGTTGGCCGGGCTTCTCGCCGCACACCGGGTGGGGCGGGTCATGATGGTGCCGAGCATGCTCGCCGCCCTGCTCGACGCCGGGCCGTCGGCCGAGAGCCTGTCCGCGTGCACGCTCTGGATCGCCGACGGCGAGGTCCTGTCGCCCGCGCTGGCCGAGCGGTTCGCGCGCACCCTGCCCGGCGCCCGGCTCGTCAACTTCTACGGGGCGACCGAGGTCAGCGGCGACAGTGTGTTCATGCCGGTGACCGGGCCGTACGAGCGTGCCGTGCCCATCGGCCGTCCCATGGACAACACCCGCGTCCATGTGCTGGACCGCCTGCTGCGTGAACTGCCGCCCGGCGCCGAGGGAGAGCTGTATCTGGCGGGCATCGGTGTGGCGCGGGGCTATCTGGGGCGTCCGGGATTCACCGCCGATCGCTTCGTCCCTGATCCGTTCGGGGCGCCCGGGGACCGGATGTACCGGACCGGGGACCGTGCCCGCTGGTCCACGCGAGGGGTGCTGGAGTTCGTCGGGCGCGGCGACCATCAGGTCAAGGTCCGTGGTGTGCGCATCGAGTGCGGGGAGGTCGAGGCCGCGCTGCTGGCGCACCCGGCGGTGCGGGGCGCGGTGGTGGTCGCGAGCGGGGAGGGGCCCGCCGCCCGGCTCGTCGCCTACGTCACCGCGCCGGCGGATACCCCGGTGCCCGGCCCGGCGGAGTTGCGCGGACATCTGCGGACCCTGCTGCCGGAACACTCGGTTCCGTCGGCGTACATGGCGCTGGACGCCCTGCCCGTGAACGCGAACGGGAAACTCGACCGGTCCGCGCTGCCGGAGCCCGACACCGCGCCCACCGCGCACGGCACCGGACAGGTCGCTCCGCGCGGCTTCGTCCAGGAGACGGTCGCCCGGATCTGGGCGGATGTCCTGGGGCTCGCCGCCGTGGGCGTGCGGGACGACTTCTTCCAGTTGGGCGGTCATTCACTGATGGCTCCCCGGGTGGTGGCCACGATGCGCGAGGCGCTGGGCGCGGAGGTTGCGCTGCGCCTGCTGTTCGAGGAGCCCACCGTCGCGGGGATCGCCGCCCGGATCGAGGAGACACGAGAGAACCGGCCGGTGGAAGGCGCCGACCTCAATGCTCGACGAAGCAACAGAAGGAGCAGTGGACCCACGTGAGCGAACGAGCCGACGACGACCCCTTCGACCGCTACGCCGTCGTGGTCAACGACGAGCAGCAGTACTCCCTGTGGCCCACCACGAAGAACCTGCCGGCGGGCTGGACGCCGACCGGCTTCGAGGGACACCGGCAGGAGTGCGTCGACCACATCGACGAGGTGTGGACGGACATGCGTCCGCGCAGTGTGCGCGAGAGCACCGGAGACTGACCGGCCGGAACCGCCGGCGCCCCCTTGTGGGAAGGAAGGGCACATGGAAGCCGCAGCCAGCCACCTGGCCGGCCCCGCGTCGTACCGCGCGTACGGGCCGAGGAACCTCGACCGGGTGGCCGCCCGCTACGGACTCTCCGACGGCGTGCGCGCGGCCGTCGAGCGCTTCTCGATGGTGCTGCCCTTCCGGGTCAACGACTATGTTCTGTCCGAGCTGATCGACTGGTCCGACATTCCCGCCGATCCCGTCTTCCAACTGGTCTTCCCCCAGCCGGGGATGCTGCCGGCCGCCCATGAACGCGCACTGGGGAGGGTGGCGTCACGTGCGCCGTCGGACCGGCTGCGCATCGACACCGTCCGCCGCATCCGGGCGAGCCTCAACCCTCATCCCGGGGGCCAGCGGGAGCTCAACGTCCCGCTCGCGGACAGTGCCCGGCTGCCGGGCGTCCAGCACAAGTACCGCGAGACGGTCCTGTACTTCCCTGCTCAAGGGCAGAGCTGCCACGCCTACTGCACGTACTGCTTCCGGTGGGCGCAGTTCGTGGACGACGCGGAGCTGCGCTTCGCCGCCCACGGCCCGGAACGGCTGGTCCCCTATCTGCGGCAGCGGCCCGAGGTCAGCGACGTCCTGGTGACCGGCGGCGATCCGATGATGATGTCGGCCGCACTGCTGCGCCGTCATCTGACGCCGCTCCTGGACATCGAGACCGTACGCACCCTGCGGATCGGGACCAAGGCCGTGGCGTACTGGCCCGCGCGCTTCGTCACCGACCGGGACAGCGACGACGTCCTGCGGTTCTTCGAACAGGTGACAGCCACCGGCCGGACGCTGGCCGTGATGGCGCACTTCAGCCACGGCAGGGAGCTGACGACCGATCTCGCGCGCCGCGCTCTCGCGCGGATCCGGTCCACCGGGGCGGTCGTCTACTGCCAGGCGCCGCTCGTCGCGCACGTCAACGACACCGTGGACGCGTGGACACAGTTGTGGCGGCAGGAGAGCGCGGCGGGCGCGGTGCCTTACTACATGTTCGTCGCCCGGGACACCGGCCCGCACCGCTACTTCGAAGTGCCGCTGTCGCGGGCCGTGCACCTCTTCCAGCAGGCCTACCAGCGGCTGCCGGGCCTGGCCAGAACGGTGCGCGGGCCGGTCATGTCGGCCTCCGCGGGCAAGATCGTGGTGGACGGCGAACTGTCCCTGCCGCACGGCCGGTTCTTCCAGTGCCGGCTGGTGCAGGCCCGTGATCCCGCCTTGGTGGGCCGCCCGTTCCTGATGCGTCACGACGACAGCGCCGCGTGGATCGACGCTCTGCGCCCGGACGACGCGACCGTGCCCGCGGACATCGCCGCGGCCCTGCTCGACGACGTGGCAGGACCGGACCAACCGGAGCCCGCCGATCTCGCCGCCGGACCGGACGCACTTTCCGTCACAGCCGAACAGCTGGAGGGCCGATGAGCGACGAAGTCTCCCGTGCGGCGCCGGCCGGCGGGCGGCCCGTGCGGTCCTGGCGGGTCTCCCCCAACCTGGCCCTGGACCGGCTCGTGGCCGAGCGGCGGGCGGCCGGGGAGCCGCTGGTGCACCTCGGGTTCGGCGAGGCACGACTGCCCGTGCTGCCCGAACTGGTGGAGCGGCTGACGTCCGGCGCCGGACGCACCGGCTACGGCGAGGTGGCGGGCGATGCGGCCGTCCGCCGCAGCGGGGCCGCCTATTTCGCGCGCCGGGGGCTGCCGACCGGGCCCGAGCAGGTGGTCCTCGCCCCGGGTTCGAAGCCGCTGCTGATGGCGCTCTTCGCCGCGGTCGACGGCGATGTCCTGCTGCCGAACCCGAGCTGGGTGACGTACGCGCCCCAGGCCGAGCTGTTCGGCCGCCGGGTGCACCGGGTGCCGATCCCCGACCGGTGGGGCGGTGTGCCCGACCCCGAGGCGCTGCGGGCGGTGTTGCGGGACCTTCGCCGTGCGGACGGACGCCGGCGGGTGGGCACGCTGGTGCTGACCGTGCCCGACAATCCGACGGGCACCACCGCCCCGCCGGACCTCGTGCGCGAGGTGTGCGAGGTGGCCCGGGGCGAGGGGGTGACCGTCCTCTCCGACGAGATCTACCGCGATCTGCCGCACTCCCCCGGCCGGCCCTTCCTCAGCCCCGCCTCGGTGGCGCCGGAGCACACCGTGGTCCTGACCGGGCTCAGCAAGAGCCTGGCGCTGGGCGGCTGGCGGATAGGGCTGGCCCGGTTCCCGGACAGTGCCCGGGGGCGCCGTCTTCGCGACCGGGTGCTCTCGGTGGCGAGCGAGGTGTGGTCGACGCCGTCGGGCCCGATGCAGGAGGTGGCCGCGTACGCCCTGGCCGAGCCGCCACCGGTGCGCGAGCGGATGGCGGCCTCCGCCCGGCTGCACGGCGTCGTCGCCACCGCGGTGCACGACATCATGGTGGCGCACGGTGCCCGGTGCCGTGCTCCCAGCGCCGGCTTCTACGTGTACCCGGACTTCGAGCCGTTGCGCGAGGACCTCGCCCGACACGGCATCCGGGACTCGGCGTCCCTGGCGGAACACCTGCTGAAGCAGGCCGGTGTGGCCGTGCTGGGGGGACACCACTTCGGTGACTCCGCCGGAGCCCTGCGGTTCCGGGCGGCCACGAGCATGCTCTACGGGGAGAACGCGCGACAGCAGACGGCCGCACTCGACTCGCCCGACCCGCTGCGGCTGCCCTGGATCGCCGATCAACTGCGTACGCTGGACGCCGCGTTCGGCGCACTGGCCCCGCCCGGGGGCCGAACCCGCTCCCGGCACCGGGAGGCGACGTGAGCCTGCCGCCTCTCAGGCTCCTGTCCGACCGCCGCCGGACGGGCGCCGACATCGTCTGCTTCCCGTACGCGGGAGGCGGGCCGAGCGTCTTCAGGCAGTGGCCCGCAGTGCTGTCCACGGCCGGCACCGTGTGGTCGGCCCATCTCGGCGGCAGGGAGGGCCGCTTCCACGTACCGCCGAACACCGAGCTGAAGGAGCAGGTCGCCGAACTGGCGGAGGCGGTACGGGCGTTGGCGGTCGGCCCGCTGATCCTGTACGGACACAGTCTGGGGGCGACCCTGGCCGCGCACGTCGCCCAGGAGGTTTTTCCCTCCATGTCCGCGCCGTCGCTCCTCGTCGTGGCCGCCCGCACCCCGCCGTGGGCGGCTCCCGCGCCCTTCGCCGCCGACGAGCGGCCGACCGACGCGTGGACGGACGACGAGATCCTCGCCTCGTTCCGCTGGGCCGGAGGCATCGACGACGCGCTGCTCGACGACATGGAGCTGCGGGAGGTGTTCATGCCCGTCCTGCGCGCCGACGCGATGCTCGCCGGAGACCGGCAGTTTCTGCATGAACGGGCTGTCGACTGCCCGGTGCTGGCCCTCTACGGGACGGACGATCCGCTGGCGGACGCGGACCGGACGGCGTCCTGGCAGCGGTTCACCACCGGCGCCTTCGCCCATGTGCCCGTCAGCGGCGGTCACCTGTTCGTGAACACCCACAGCACCCGGGTCGCCGGACTGGTGGCGGACGCCGCCCGTCAACTGTCCCCGGGCAAGGGGGCGCCCGGCCATGACTGACCGGTTCCTCGACCACCCCCGCCGAAACTCCGCACCGACAGCACCCGGCATGCCACGACCGGCCAACGAATTGCGAGGAACCATGCCGTCCGATCACCTCTCACTCGTCTGCCTGCCCTTCGCCGGCGGCGGAGCCAGCTTCTTCCGCGGCTGGAGAAAGCCGCCGCAGCCCGGCATCGAGGTGGTGCCGCTCCAACTGCCGGGCCGCGAGGAGCAGTTCCATCGGAGCCCGTTCACCGACGTCGCCGACGCCGTGAAACACCTGACACCCCAGGCACTCGAACAGACCGCGCACAGCACACGGATCGCCCTGTTCGGACACAGCCTCGGCGCGATCCTCGCCTACGAGGTGGCACGGGAACTCGAACGGATCACCCACCCGGCACTGAATCACCTCTTCGTCAGCGGCTCCCCGCTTCCCTGGGCGGGACCCCGCGAACAGACCGTCGCGATCGACGACGACGAGTTCCTGCGGCGGGTGCAGGACTTCGCCGGTTACCGGCACGAAGCGTTCGACGACCCGGACCTGCGTGAACTGCTCCTGCCCACGCTGCGTGCCGACGTGATGATGCACGAGAGCTACCGGCCGTCCTCCCGGCAGCCGCTGACCGTCCCCGTCACCGCGCTGCGCGGCACCCAGGACACCCTCGTGTCACGCACGCAGGCCCAGGAGTGGAGGCACGTCACCACGGGCCCCTTCACCTATACGGAGCTGCCCGGCGGGCACATGTACCTCACGGACTCACCGGAGCCGGTACTGCGCGCCGTGGCGGGTCACCCGGCAGCAGAGGGCACGCCATGACGCTGAAGGGCAGAACGGCCCTGGTCACGGGCGCGGCACGGGGGCTGGGGCGGGAGTGCGCCGTCCGGTTCGCCCGGGAGGGCGCCGATCTGCTGCTTGTCGACATCGCTCAGGACCTGGACGGTGTGCCCTATCCGCTCGGCTCACCCACCCAGTTGGAGCACACCGCCGAATTGTGCCGACTGCACGGCAGCGCCGTCGTGGCCGAACACGTCGACGTGCGCGATGCCGAACGGATACGGACCGTGGTGGAAGGAGCGCTCGACAGGTTCGGCGCGGTGGACGTGCTCCTCAACAACGCGGGCATCGCCGCCCCCTCGGGCAGAGCGGCGCACGAGATCGAGGAGGCCGAGTGGTCACTCATGCTGGACGTCGACCTGTCCGGCGCCTGGCGCATGATCAAGGCGGTGGCACCGGCGATGGTGGCGCAGCGGTCGGGCAGCATCATCAACGTGTCCTCGACCGCGGGCCTGGTCGGGTACCGGCACTTCGCCGGATACGTGGCCGCCAAGCACGGCCTGATCGGGCTGACCAAGGCCGCTGCCCTCGACTACGCGCCGTTCCAGGTGCGGGTCAACGCGCTGTGTCCGGGTTCGGTCCGTGACGACCCCGTGGTCGAGGGACGCATGCTCTCGGAGATCGCCCGCTCCCTCGACGTACCGGCCGAGGACCACGCCGAGACCTTCCTCCAGGGACAGCCGATGAACGCGCTGATCGACCCCTCCGCGATCGCCGGGGCGGCCCTGTGGCTGGCCGGTGACGACTCTCGGCAGGTCACGGGCAGCGCACTCACCGTCGACGGCGGCTTCACAACCCGCTGAGCGGCACACTCCGCCGGGCCGTCCGCCCTCATCGATCCGCAACCGACCCGCAACGACCGACCGGAGATGTCCCATGACGACCGTCACCCGTACGCGCGGTCCGATCGACGGGTCGCGTGCGACCGGGCCACGGCCCCCCTTCGGACACCGGCCCTGCGAGCACGCACAGGCCTGCCACAGCCTGGTGGTCCGCGTGCCCGGCCCGCTCGACGAGGTAGCGCTGCGACACCACCTCGCGGCCGGCGCCGCCCGCCACCCCGCGGCGACCCCGCTGCGTGTGTGGATCACTCCTGTACCGATGGGCCACGCGGACGCCCGGGCACGAGACCTGGTACGCGTCGAGGCGCTGCGACCCATCGGTCCCGGCCGCCACCCGGTCCGTGCCGTGGTGGTGTCGTACGCCGACGGGGTGGCCGATCTCGTCCTGGTGGCCGTCCGGTCGGCGGTGCCGTACCCGGTACTGGGCCCGCTGGCGGGGTTGCTCCTGGAGGGGCCCTCGGCGGCGAAGATCCCCGCGTTCGCCGCGACCGCCGCCACCGGGTCCGCCCTGCCTCGGCGGGCCGTCGAGTGGGGGCTCGGCGACCCGGGGCAGACGGGGACGACCGGCAGCGTGCGGTTCGCTCTGTCTCCCCTGGCCGGTTCCGACCGACGGCTGCTGCTCGGCGCGGTGGCGCTGACGCTGGCCCGCTACGGCCAGCGCGACACGGTGGAGATCGGCGCCCTCGCACGGGACGGCGGCCCGTACCGCGGACCTCTGTGCGACGACTCCCTCGCGCACCCGAGCGGTTACGTCGACCGCAGGAGTGGTGAACCCGGCCACGTGAACAGCGAACTCGATCGCGGGAAGCACGATGGGGAGGAAGACGGCTTCGTGTACCGCGGAACCGTCGACGAGCGAGCGGACCTGTCCACGCTCCTCGCGCAGTTCTCCGCGGGCCCCGTGACAGCGCCCAGCACACCGGCCGTCGGTGTCGTGTTCGGCGTCACGGAGGAGGCGGCCCGCTATCAGCCCTGTCTGGCACCGCTCTTCCCGCTCACCCTGTACACGACCCCGCGGCCGGACGGTTCACTCGCGGGGACGTGCTGGTTCGACGAGGGCGAGATCGCCCCGGAGATCGCCGAGCAGTTCTGCGGGCACGTCACCCGCCTCGCCGGCCGGTTCACCAGGCTGTCCGCCGAGGAAACGGTGTCGCGGATCCCCCTCATGACACCGGACGAGACACAGAAGATCCTCCGACTGGGCGGGGCCGGGATCGCGGAAGGAACAGCCGAACGGATCGACCGCCTCTTCGAAGCGGTGGCGCGCCGGCAACCGGACAACATCGCACTGGAGGCGGACGGGACGGAACTGACGTATCGCCGGCTCGACGAACGGGCCGCCCGCATGGCGGCGGGGTTGCGCGCGCTCGGAGTGTCCCCGGGGCGCCGGGTGGGTGTCTGCCTCGATCCGGGAATCTCCCTCGTGCCCACCCTGCTCGCCGTACTCAAGGCCGGCTGCGCCTATGTGCCCATGGACGTGCGGTATCCATCGGAACGCCTGCGTCACATCGTCGAGGATGCGGAGCTGCCGGTCGTCGTCACCACCACGGAACGGTTTCCGGCCGTCGACGACGTACGGACCGTGACTCCAGACGAGTTGCTCGCCACCGGTACGACGGCCACCGCCCCGCCTCCCGACACGGAAGGAACGGACTCGGGCTCGGGCTCGGTTTCGGGCTCGGGCTCGGGCTCGGGCTCGGTTTCGGGCTCGGTTTCGGGCTCGGTTTCGGAGCCGGGTGCGGGCTCGGCCGCCTACGCGATCTACACCTCCGGTTCGACCGGCCGTCCCAAGGGTGTGGTCGTACCGCACAGCGCCGTCGGCGCCCTGGTGCGGGCGACGGAGGCGGACTTCGGGCTGTGCCCCGCCGACGTGTGGAGTCTTTTCCACTCCAGCGCCTTCGACTTCTCCGTCTGGGAGATCTGGGGCTGTCTGCTCACCGGAGGCCGTCTGGTGGTCGCGCCGTACTGGGTCACCCGCGACACCGACGAGTTCCACTCGCTGCTGGCCTCCCGGCGCGTCACCGTGCTGAACCAGACGCCGTCGGCCTTCGCTCCGCTCATCCGCGCAGACCTGCGATCGGCCGACCGGCTCGCCCTGCGGCTGGTCGTCCTGGGCGGGGAGACGCTGCCCGCACGAGTGCTGGCAGCCTGGTTCGCCCAGCACTCCCCCACCAGTTGCCGGGTGGTGAACATGTACGGCATCACCGAGACCACCGTGCACACGACAGCGCAGACGATGACGCCCCGTGCCGTCCTGCACGACTCCCAGTCGGTCGGCCACGCGCTGCCCGGCTGGTCCGTTTCGGTCCGTGACCGCTCGGGACGACTCCTCCCCCCGGGGCCGACCGGCGAGATCTGGGTGGCGGGGGCCGGGCTGGCCGACCGCTATCTCGGACAGCCCGGCCTCACGGCCGAACGGTTCGGCGCGGACCCCCTCACCGGTGAACGCACCTACCGCAGCGGCGACTTGGGACGGCTTCGCCCCGACGGGAGCCTCGACCACCTCGGCCGGTCCGACCAGCAGGTGAAACTGCGGGGGCACCGGATCGAACTGGAGGAGATCCGCTCCGTGCTGCTCGCCGACCCCTCGGTCCACGAGGCGGCCGTGGTGGTGCGGCAGGAGATCCCTGGCGACCCCGCGAGCAGCAGGATCGACGCCTACGGACTGCTGACGGAGTCCGCCGATCCTCGGCAGGTGCTCGCCGAGGCGGCCCGGTTCCTGCCCTCCTACATGATCCCGACCACCTTCACGCCGGTGCCGTCGATGCCCCTGACCGCCAACGGCAAACTGGACACGTCACGACTTCCCGTACCCCTGCCGCAGGTCCGGCAGCACCACCCGTCCGGTGCGGAGAGCGACCCGGCAGCTCCGCAGCCGGTGTCCGGCGCCATCACCGAGGACATCCTGCGTATCTGGAGCCGACTCCTGAAGACGGAGGTGGGTCCCGACGACAACTTCTTCGAGCTGGGAGGAAACTCCCTCCTGGTGGTGCGCGCGCTCTCCGAGATGCAGAGAAGGCACCTACCGAAACCGTCGGTCAGGGAGTTCTACGACAACTCGACCGCGGCACAGTTCATCCGGCTCGTCAGCGGCCTGGAAACGAACACCTGAAACATCCCGCCCGCGAAGGACCTCACATCGGGGCTGCCCGGTCAACAGATGTGATCGGGGGCGTTGAGGGCGGTACCGTGCTGCGCCGAGACGGCCGTCGCGCGGTGCAGCGCGACGGCGTCCCTCCGGAACTCCTCCGCAAACGGAGACGCACCTCCCACCGGGACATGCCTCCCTGGACAGTCAAGGTCCGCTGTCAGGGCGTCCGCTCCACAGGATCAGCCTGAGTGTCCTCGTCAGGGCTTGGGAGGAGATACGTCAGCCCGTGCGCCACATGGCCGTGGTGGCGCTGGTCGCCTTCAGGATCACCTCGTCCGACTGGTCGGCCGACGCAGGCCACAGCCGGACGAGGTAGGTCTCCACTGGCAGTTCCGCGGTGCGTGCCTCCCCGTCGTCGCGGTGGGTGGCGGCCACCAGCAAGGCGTACCGCCCGGCCGGCAGATCCGTTCCCAGTGGCAGTTCGGCCGGTGGGGAGGCATCCTCGCCGAGCAACGACGGCGGCCCGCCCGGCCAGTCGACGGTGATCACCGCCGCGTCCTGCCAGTCGTCGAGGTCCAACGGCGGCGCGGCCGTCCAGGTCTCGGCAGTGACGTGCACCGGGTCGGAGGAGACTCCCGTGGCGATCACGGCCACGGTCCCCTCCTCGAACGGCCGCGTCTCGGCCGGGATCCCGAGCAGCCCGTTGCGGGGCAGATCCAGGCAGCCGGGTGGCGCTCCGGCCGTGGCCAGGGTGAATCGGTTGTACTCCACGACAAGGAGGCCTGTGGCGCGTGTACGGGGCGATGCGCGGTCGGTCATCTGGGGTGCCTTTCAGCCGGGGCCAGGCGGGGCCGCTGTCCGGGAGAGCCCGCGAACTTGCCCTGGACAGCGGCCTCGTCACTGACGACCGGAACGCTACTACTGGACCCAGACCCGGAAGGGATCGTTGTCCAGCACCCGGTTGGTCTTGTAGAAGCCTCCCAGGAACGCGCCCTGGTGGGAGTTGTCCGTGCTCGGAAGCATGCAGGAGGACCAGCCGAGCGGGCCGGTCACCCCGGTGGGCACAGCCCACGCGGCGTCCATCTCGCACCACTCCTCGCCGGTCGGCATCGTCTGGATGGGGGGAGCGAACGTACGCGCCGTGCCCGCGGGGTTGGCCGTCGACGCCCCTTCGTACGTGGACCGCATGGGGTACTCGTCGCACTGTTTGTTCGCAGGCCGCACCCACGTCGGCGTGGGCGGACAGGCCCGGTCACCGTTCTGACGCTTCTTGGTCGAGTCGGTCAGTCGGTGCAGCGGGTCACCGGACGGGTACAGGCCGGGCAGCCCGGAATTCTGGGCCGCTTCCACATGCCAGCCGACCGTCGGGTACAGACCGTTCTTGTAGATGATCCACGTCGGTACGTAGACCGGTACCGCGCATCCGGCACCGAACACGGAGTTCACCGATGTTCCCGGGACGTAGTCGCCCATGTCGTTGCCGTCGGTGGAGAAGGCGTTGTCGCAGCGGATCTGGGGCGGGGGCGGGACGGTGACGGTTTCCGACGGCTCGAATCCGGCGGCGGTGACGTAGTAGTTCCACGTGGGGGCCAGGTGCGTGATCGCCCCCACTTCGTCGTGGCTCGGCTCCCAGGCGGCCTCGCCGTCGTTGTTCCGGTTTCGCGTGTAGTTACCGGTCCTGAGCCCGGTGTCGGAGATCGGTTTGCAGTCGCCCGAGCAGGTGGCCCATCCGCGGATCTGCTGAAGTCCCCAGAAGTCGATGGTTCCGGCCCGCTCGGCGAAATACTTGTTGATCCGGATCTGGTTGATGATGTTGTCGATGTCGCCGCTCATGTAAATGTAGGAAGTCTCGATGTGTTTGGCGGTTCCCACCTCGATCGGTCTACCGTTGACGATCTCAAGGTAGACGACGGTGATGTCGCGGATCTGGCATTCTTGCGAGCGTGTGTACCACCAACCGCTGAAAGCGTGATCGAAACACCAGGACGGCGGATCTACGTACTCCAGCACACCGACGTCATCCGCTGCCGCACCAGCCGTTTTCGCCTTGTTCAGGGATACGGAACGCTCTGCGTCAGTATTCCCCGATGCGGATCGCGCTTTTCTGATCACCTCGGCACGTGCTGCCAGGCTCGCCGCGGAGCCGGGCGCGTTCACCTTCGTACAGGTGATGATCGTCCTGCCGGCCAGGCCGTCCGGTGCGCGGCTCGACAGCGGCTCGGCCTTCTCGGCCTTGGCCTTCAGCGACGCGGGCGAGCAGGTGTCGGAGGTGATTTTCTGCTCGTCGGCCTGCTGGGGCGGCGTTTCGGCCGATGGAGTTCCAGTCGGCGGCCTCTCGGCCGACAGAGCCACGGGTGGCACGGCCGGGGCGGAGTGGGGCGCGGCCGGAAGAGCCGACGCCGTGCCGGATGTGCCGATCAGTGTCAGCGCGCTGAACGCGGCGAGCAGCCCTAATTTGAGCCTGAGCTGCCTTCGTGATCTCACTCGAATATCTCGTGCCCGCTGTCTCATGTACTTCCCCTCGGCGAAAGATGGGACGAGACCCGCGTCGAGCGCGGAAGGCAGCGGGGTACACACGTTTTTCCGCGAGTCCTCCTGCCGCGTTTCCCACGCCAGCGACGCAACTCCCTTTACGGGAACAACTTGCACTCACGTCGCAGAAGGCAACAAGGTGATACACAGGAATGGCCGGATATGCGCCACGGGGGCTTTTTACGTGATGACGGGAATCGGATGTTCCGGAATCCGGCAAGCGTCGGCATCACCACCGGCGGGTGTCCGGGCTGTGTGCGACATACCGTTGGTTACAGGGTTACTCGGAAGTGGATTCTTCCGATGACGGTCCGCACGGCGAGGGCGGCATGTCCGAAGGGGACCTCGGTGATGCCGATGCGGGACCGGGTGGATGTGGTCGATCACCGAAGCCGATCCGGACTGGCTGGTGCCGCTGATCGAACCGAAATGGGCTTACAAGGTCGCGGGGGGGGCTCTCCCGCTGGTCGGGGCCGCGGTGTGACATCTGCGGCCGTGCGCCGAGGGACACGGCCAGACCTTTGCCGGAAAGGCTTCACGCAGACCATGAAGACCAAGTACCGCTAGGCGGGCCGGGGCGGCTGAGCCGCTGTCCTCGATGCCGCCCTCGTCACCGCTGAACGTCAGGCCGTACGCACGCAGAACGCGATGGCCGTACGCCCGCCGATCCCCCGCTCGCCAAGATGTCAGACGGCGCTCTGCGCTGCCGTCGGCAGTGCACGGCCCGTCAGCGCCCAAGCGTGGGGCAGTTGACGGCCAGGACCTCCGAAACTCGGCTACCTCGAACTCCGCGATCACGGAAAGCACTGACCGGGACGGTCGTCAGCGGGCGATCCACGTCCTGATCTCGTCACCGACCTGCCGCACGCTCAACGCGTCACGGTTGATACGCCCCGCGAGGGCAGCCGCCTGCTTGGGCTGCACGTCGACGATGACGCCACTGACCGTCAGGTAGGAGGCGGCCACGACCGCGGCGAACAGTTCGTTCGAGTGCTCCAGCCCCGGGCAGCGGATCAGCTGGTGCATGAGGGCTGCCGCGCGGTGATGGGGCTCGCTGTAGACGGGCGTGTCCAGCACCTCGTCGGCGTGCCTGCAGGCCGCGGCCTGCAGCGTGCCGAAGTCGGTGACGTCAGGATCGGAGGGGAGGTGGCGGTGCGCAAGGTCGAGGAGCCAGGCGCGGTCGATCCGTACGATCACGCGGCGGCCGCCGACTTGCCATCGGCCTTGGCCTTGTCCGGGTGTCCGAACTCGTCGGCGAAGCTCTCGGCCCAGGCGTCGGCGAAGTGCGCGCCCGCGGCGAGGAAGCGGTGCCGCAGGTCGTTGCCCTCATCGGCGAGTACCTGCTTGGCGTACGCCTGCACGGACATGCCGGCCGCCTTCGCCCGCGCCTCGATGCCGGCGTGCGTCTCCGCATCGACCCGCACATTGATCTGCTTCTGATCCATACGCGCATGATAGCGGGCCGTACGACAAGCTACGCGCGGTTCGTAGTGCCCTCCGGCCGCGACAGGGCCGACGGCATCGGCGCAACGTCGAGTCCCCTCCTGCGAGCGGGCTGAGTGGTCGGCATGCGCCGGTCACACACGGCGGGCGCGGCAAGCGTTCGAGGCGCGTATGCGATCGCCGCCGAACCGTGTCGCAGTGCGCCAGTGCAGCCGCGACCCGCCAGTGCGGCCGCGACCTCCTCGGACGGGGCCACCCTGCGACCTGCGCCGAACTGTCCCAGATGCCGACAGCGCTGGTCTCCGAGGTCGGCTCGGAGCGAGTTCAGGTACTCCCCCACCGATTCAGCGGGCGGTCACCGACCCGCCACCGCCACAGCACCCCACCCCACCTCACCTCACCGAGCGACCGAGCAGTCGCTCCCTCCCGCGCACGCCGTGCTCATGAGAGCAAAAAAATCAGCATGTGTTGCCGTGAAGTTAATTCTGGACCTACTGTCCGTCGCCAGGACCACATCAGGAGGCCCATATGCGTACCAAGCGCATCTTCGGGATCTTTATCACGGCATCCACTCTTGTATCGCTCAGCGCGTGCTCCGTCTCGACCACCCCGGGCGGCTCGGACGGCGACGGCGGCAAGAAGGCGGCCTCGGACAGCCTGTCGATCGGCTTCAGCCAGGCGACCCAGCAGTCCCCGTTCTACGTGCAGTTGCGCACCGGCGCCGAGCAGGCCGCGAAGAAGGCCGGGGCCAAGCTCAACTTCGCCGACGCGGGTGACGACGTGACGAAGCAGAACAACGACATCCAGGACCTCATCACCCGCGGTGTCGACGTACTGCTGGTCAACCCCGTCGATCCCAAGGGTGTGAAGGCGGGACTGGCCGCCGCGAAGGCGGCGGGGATCCCGGTCGTCACCGTCGACCGCCCGGTGCCCTCCGGTGCCGTCGCCCATGTCGGGCGCGACAACAAGGAGATGGGCCGGCTCGTCGGCGCCGAGGTCGTCAAGGCCCTGGGTGCCAAGGGCGGCAAGGTCATCGAGATCAAGGGCGACGCGGGCGGTGCCGTCGCCCGCGACCGCAGTGCGGGGTTCCACGAGGCCGTGGCGGCCAACAGCAAGATCAAGATCGTGGCGGGGCCCTACTGCGACTACATCCGCGCCAAGGCCGTCACGGCCATGCAGGACCTCGTGCAGACGAACCCCGACGTCAAGGCCGTCTACGCGCACAACGACGACATGGCCCTCGGCGCGCTCCAGGTGCTCAAGGAGAACAACCGCACCGACGTCAAGGTCGCCGGTGTCGACGGGCTGATGGAGGCCGTGAAGTCCATCGCCGCCGACGGACCGTACATCGCGACCTCGCTCAACGACCCGATCTCGCTCGGCGCCACCGCCGTACAGACCGCGCTGGACGCCCAGGAGGGCAAGAAGGTCTCCGCCGAGGTCGACGCCGGGACCGGTCTGATCGACACCGGCAACGCCGCCACGTACAGCGGCTCCACCACCTTCGCCCTGGCGGACAAGAAGTAACGTTTCGCCGCCCTTCGCCCGCGTGGGCGAGACACGACGCCCCACCGCACGCGCCGGGCCGGATCCGGCCCCGCCCCCACCCGAGAGAGCGATACGAAAATGCCGCAAACCATGCGAGCCGCCCTGCTGCACGCCCCGGGCGACATCCGCGTCGAGGAGGTGCCCGTACCGGTGCCCGCGCCCCGGGAGGCGCTCGTCCGTGTCGCGGCGTGCGGGGTCTGCGGCTCCGACATACCCAGGATGCTGCGTCCCGGAGGGGCCTACCACCTCCCGCTGATCTGCGGCCACGAGTTCTCCGGACACGTGGTGGCGCTCGGCGCGGAGCTCGCGGCGGCAGGCACGGTCAAGGAGGGCGACCTGGTGGCGGTCCCGCCGCTGATTCCCTGCCGCCGCTGCACCCCCTGCACCCAGGGACACTTCAGCCTCTGCGAGGACTACGACTACTTCGGCAGTCGGCGCGCCGGCGCCTACGCCGAGTACGTGACCGTCCCCGAGGGCAATCTGATGGTGCTGCCCCCGGACCTCGACCCGCGCGCCGCCGCGATGCTCGACCCGGCCGCCATCGCCCTCCACGCCATCTGGCGCACCAAGCTGCGCACCGGTCACCGGGTCGCGGTCGTCGGCGCGGGACCCATCGGCCTGTTCGCCATCCAGTGGGCGCTGCTCGCCGGCGCGCACGAGGTGCTCTCCATCGACGTCAGCGAGGAGAAGGCCGCGATGGCCATGGAGGCCGGCGCCACCCACACCGCCACCACCGCCGAGCGGGCGACCGAACTCGCGGGCCAGGGCTACGACGTCATCATCGAGTCCGCCGGTGTGCCGGCCACCGCTGACCAGGCCGTCTCCCTCGCGGCCCGGCACGGGCAGGCCGTCTTCATCGGCATCCCGCACGATCCCGTCGTCCTGCCGAAGGCCACCTTCAGCAATTTCCTGCGCCGGGAGGTCACCCTTCACGGCGCCTGGAACTCTTTCTCCGCCCCGTTTCCCGGTGACGAATGGCGCACCGCCGCCCGTGCCATGGGGGACGGTAGCCTCCGCTGGAAGTTCATGATCACTCACGAACTGGGGCTCGACGACGTCTCCGCGACCCTGCGTCAGCTGGGCGAGCGGTCCATCTTCAGCTCCAAGGTCCTCTTCATGCCGAACGGAGACCGTCCATGAGCGCTCTTCTCGCCATCGACCTGGGTACCGAGAGCGCCCGGGTGGCCGTGTACAGCGCCGACGGTGCGGAACTCGGGCTGAGCCAGAGCGGCTACCCCACCTCCTTCCCGCACCCCGGCTGGGCCGAGCAGAACCCCGAGGACTGGTGGCACGCCGTGGTCACGGCCACCCGCGCGGCCCTCGCCGAGGCGGGCTCGCCCCCGGTGGCCGGCGTCGCCGTCGCGACCACCGCGTCCACCGTCGCCGTACTGGACGGGGCCGGACGGCCGCTGCGTCCCGCACTGCTGTGGATGGACAGCCGGGCCAGCGCGGAGTCCGCGCTGACAGCCACCCTGGACCATCCGGTCCTGCGGTACGCGGGCGGCTCCGACGCGGTCGAGTGGCTCGTACCGAAGGCCATGTGGCTGGCCCGGCACCAGCCGGACGTCTACCGTGCCGCCGGCCACATCGTCGAGGCGGTCGACTACCTCGTCTGGCGCCTCACCGGCGAGTGGACAGGCTCGCGGATGAACGCCGTCTGCAAGTGGAACTACGACCCGCGCGGCGCCGGGCTCCCCGACGACCTCTACGCGGAGCTGGGCGTACCCGACCTCCGGGACAAGCTCCCCAGCCGTATCGTCCCGGTCGGCGACCCCGTCGCGCCCGTGCAGCCCGGTGCCCGCGACGAGCTCGGCCTCACCGGCGGGGCCGTGGTCAGCGCCGGCGGCATCGACGCCCACCTGTCCCTGCTCGCCGTCGGCGGCGCGCGGACCGGCCGGGTGTCGGTCGTCTGCGGCACATCCACCGCTTTCGTCACGGAGATCGACGATCCGGTCTTCCCACCCACCGTCTGGGGCCCCTATCCGGATGCCCTGAACACCGGCCGGTGGCTGGTCGAGGGAGGGCAGGTCACCTCGGGGTCCGTGCTCACCTGGGCCGGTGAACAACTCCTCGGCCGGCCCCGCGCGGAGCTGCCCGCCCTGATCAAGGAAGCCGCGGCGCTGCCTCCCGGCGCGCACGGGCTGATGGTCCTCGACTACTTCATGGGCAACCGCACACCGCTGCGCGACCCCCGGCTGCGCGGCGCAGTCCTCGGCCTGACGCTCGGCAGCCGTCCCGCGGAGGTCTACCGGGCCGCCGTCGAAGGCGTCGCCTACGGCACCCGTCAGGTCCTCGACTCGTTCGTCGAAGGCGGCGTACCGGTCGAGGAAGTGTTCGTCTCCGGAGGTATCCGGCACAACCCGTTGTGGCTGCGCACCACCGCGGACGTCCTGGGCCGCCCGCTGCTGCTGGTCGCCGAGAGCAACCTCACCCTGCGGGCCTGCGCGGTCGCCGCAGCCGCCGGGGCCGGTCAGGCCGCCTCCCTCGCCCAGGCCGCCACGGGCTTCGCCCCGCGCGTGACGGTCATCGAACCGGACTCGTCCCACCGCGCGGCCTTCGAACAGGGATACGCGGACTACCGGGCCGCGACCGATGCCACGCGCGCGATCGCCCACCGGCTCAGCGCGCCCGACCGCCACCCGGGCTGACCCGGCCGTCGGACAAGGAGGTCCGGATGACCAACATCGAGGACGAGGCCCTGCTCTACCAGGTCGCCTCCCTGTACTACGAACAGAACCGAACGCAGGAACAGATCGGGGAGGAACTCCACTTCACCCGCTGGAAGGTGGGCCGACTGCTCGCCGAGGCCCGGGACGCGGGGATCGTACGGATCGAGGTCGTCCACCCCAAGGCCCGTATGCGCAGCCTGGAGGAACGGTTGCGCGACGCCTTCGGGCTGCGCGACGCCGTCGTGGTCGCCGCCGACCGCGTGGACGACGAGCGGCTGCGCGCCAGGGTCGCCGAGGCCGGTGCCGACTACCTCACCCGGCTGAACCCGACGCCCCGCCAGCTGGGCGTCTCCTGGGGCCGCACCCTCGACCTGCTCGCCGCCCGCCTGCTGCCCGGCTGGGCCAGCGGCGTGCACGTCGTCCAGATCAACGGGGGCCTCAGCCGCTCCCGCACCCCCACCTCCGCCCAGGACATGGCGGGCCGGATCGCGCACCTCGCGCAGGGCACCCTCAGCGTCCTGCCGGTGCCGTCCATCGTGGAACAGGAGACCACCCGCCGGCTCCTGGAGCAGGACAGCGCGGTCTCCGACGTCCTCGACCAGGCCGCCGCCGCGGACACCGTGCTCTTCAGCCCCGGCGGCATAGGAGCCGACTCGGTGCTGGTCAGCTCCGGATACCTGACCGCTGACGACCTGGCGTCCCTGGCCGCCGCCGGAGCCGTCGGCGATGTCGCGGGCCGTTTCATCGACGCCCGGGGAGCCATCGTCGACCAGCCGCTCGACGACCGCACCCTCGGGCTCCCGCTGGAGCACCTGCGCAACAGCGCCGTCTCCGTGGCCGTCGTCTCGGGCACCGCGAAACACGCCGTGTGCGCGGCCGTGGTCTCCAGCGGCCTGTGCAACACCCTCGTCACCGATCAGCACACCGCGGCCCACCTGCTCGCCATGCACCAGCGGGAGGAACTGTGAGCGCCAAGAGCCAGAAAGGAGGATCCGTGCACCCTCACGACACCGCTGCCCCGGCCGGCGAGGACACCCCGCGGCTGATCATGCGCGGCATCGTCAAACGCTTCCCCGGCACCCTCGCCAACGACGGTGCCGAGCTGGTCGTGCGCCCCGGCGAGGTCCACTGCCTGCTCGGTGAGAACGGGGCGGGCAAGAGCACCCTGATGAAAATCCTGGCCGGCTCCTACCAGCCGGACGCGGGCGAGATCCTGCTCGACGGCGAGCCGGTCGCCCTCGCCGGTCCGCAGGCCGGGCTGGCCGCCGGCATCGCCGTGATCTACCAGGAACTGGATCTCGTACCGGACCTGACGGTCGCCCAGAACCTGCTGCTCGGCCACGCCCCGTCATGGGGCCCCGTCGTACGCCGCAAGGAGCGCGCCGAACTGGCCAGGGCCGCCATCGCCCGGGTCGGCGGGGACTTCTCCGTCCACACGCCCGTCCGCGCGCTGCCCATCGCGGCGCAGCAGCTCACCGCGATCGCCAGGGCGCTCACGGCCGACGCCCGTCTCATCGTCATGGACGAGCCCTCCGCCACCCTCGGCGAGAGCGATCTGCGCACGGTGTTCGAAGTGATCCGCTCCCTCACCGCGCAGGGCCGCTCCGTCATCTACATCTCGCACCGCCTCGACGAGGTCATGGAGATCGGCGACCGCGCCACGGTGATGCGCGACGGCCGCTCGGTCGCCGTCCGGGACCTGGCCACCACGACGGCCGACGAGCTGGTCGCCGACATGATCGGCGAGAACCGGGAACTCGTCCGGACCACCGACCGGCCCCGGCCGGAGGGCCCGCCCCTCCTGGAGATCCGCTCCGCGCAGATCCCCGGGCTGATCGACGTCAAGGACATCGAGGTCCGGGCGGGCGAGATCGTCGGCCTCGCGGGGCTCGGCGGCGCAGGCCGCACCACCCTCCTCAAAGCCCTGTTCGCGGACACCCGCGCCACCGTCTCCGCGGCCGTCGACGGCAAGGACCTGCGGTTGCGCAGCCCCGCCGCCGCCGTACGGGCCGGTCTGGCGCTCGTCCCGGAGAGCCGCAAGGAACAGGGGCTGATGCTGGAGCTGTCCGTCGCCCGCAACGCCGCCGTCACCGCGATCAACCGCAGGCCCTGGCTGTTCCCCCGACGCCGCGGCCGTCGGCTCGCGTCCCCGGTCATCACCGATCTCGGCGTGCGGTGCTCCTCACCGGACCAGCCGGTCGGCAAGCTCTCGGGCGGCAACCAGCAGAAGGTCGTGCTGGCCAAGTGGATCACCAGGGGCGACATCCGGGTCCTGCTGCTCGACGAGCCGACCCGCGGCCTGGACGTGGGCGCCAAGGCCGACCTCTACCGTCAGGTCCGCCAGCTCGCCGACCAGGGCGTGGCCGTCCTGCTGGCCAGCAGCGAACTGAGCGAACTGACCGCCAACGCCGACCGCGTCTGGGTACTGCACGAAGGCCGCAACGTGGCCTGCTTCGACCCCCGCACCACCGACGAGAGCACGATCGCGCACCCCGTCATCACCGGTGCGACACCCACCAGAGCGATATCCCCTGGAGCACCCTCATGAGCACATCCACCACGGTGGTCGACCCGAAATCGGCCCCCGGCGACAGGAGCCCGCGGCCCCCCTCGCCCCGGTGGCGGGGCGCCGACCTCATCGTCAGGTTCAACCTGGTACTCGTCTTCCTGGCCCTGTGCGTGGTCGCGAGCCTGCTCGCCCCCGAGTTCCTCACCGTCCGCAACATGTCCAACCTGCTGCAGCAGTCCGCGCTCACGGGCATCGTCGCCGTCGGGATGACGCTCGTCATCCTCACCGCCGGGATCGACCTGTCGGTCGGCAGTGTCGCCGCCTTCGGCGGTATGACCGTCGCCCTGCTGATCGACCACGACATCAACTTCGTGCTGGCCATCGTGGTGAGCCTGGCCGCCGGCGCCGCCTTCGGCGCCCTCATGGGCGGACTCTCCGCCTACCTCTCGCTGCCCGCGTTCATGACCACCCTCGCCGGACTCACCGCCATCCGCGGTCTGACCTACCTGCTGACCGACGGCGAGCCGGCCGGGGGCGAGATCCCGCACGCCTTCCAGCTCCTCGGCGGCGGATTCGTCGGTTACGTGCCCATCGTCGGCCTGATCTTCGTCGCGGTCGCCGTCGCCGCCGGGCTCCTGCTGCGCGGGACGACGTTCGGCGAGTACATCTACGCCGTGGGCAGCAACAAGGAGGCGGCCCGCCTCTCCGGACTGCCGGTGCGCGGCGTGATCACCGCGGTCTTCGCCCTCTCCGGGGCGCTCTCCGCGCTCGCCGGGGTGCTGCTCACCTCACGGCTCACCATCGGTCAGCCCACGGCGTTCAACGGCCTCGAACTGGACGCCATCGCCGCCGTCGTCCTCGGCGGCACCAACCTCTTCGGCGGACGCGGCGGCGTCATGGGCACCTTCGTCGCCGTGCTGCTGCTGTCCGTGCTGCGCAACCTGTGCAATCTGATGGGTCTCGGTTCGTTCTTCCAGATGGTCGTCACCGGACTGATCCTCGTGGTCGCGCTCATCCTCAACATGCTCATAGAGAAGCGAGGTTCCCGTGCCTGACACCGCCAGTCCCGCCCCCCAGGCACCCCCGGCCCCCGCACACAGCAACGCCGCACTGCGTGCCCTCATGGACGCGACTCCCGGCGTCGACGAGGCGGGCGTCCACGCCCGCGTGGCCGACCTGGCGACCCGCTCGGTCAAGACGACCACCAAGGCACGCGCCATCGACCTGGCCATTCGCATGATCGACCTGACGACCCTTGAGGGCGCCGACTCCCCCGGCAAGGTACGCGCCCTGTGCACGAAGGCCCTGCTGCCGGACCCCACCGACCGCACGGTTCCGCCGGTGGCCGCCGTCTGCGTCTACCCCGACCTCGTCGGCGTCGCGGCACGCGCCCTGGAATCCACGAACGTGGGCGTCGCATCCGTCGCCTCCGCCTTTCCCGCGGGGCGCGCACCGCTGGAGGTCCGTCTTCTCGACACCCGGTACGCGGTCGCCGACGGCGCCACCGAGATCGACATGGTGATCGACCGGGGGGCCTTCCTCTCCGGGGACTACCGCAAGGTGTACGACGAGATCGTCGCCGTCAAGGAAGCCTGCGACCGGTCCGACGGCCCGCCGGCCCATCTGAAGGTCATCCTCGAAACCGGTGAACTGGCCACGTACGACGCCGTACGCCGTGCGTCCTGGCTGGCCATGCACGCCGGGGCCGACTTCATCAAGACGTCCACAGGCAAGGTCGCGCCCGCCGCGACGCCCGCCGTCACCCTGATCATGCTCCAGGCGGTCCGCGACTTCCGCGCCGCGACCGGCCGCCAGGTCGGCGTCAAACCGGCCGGCGGCATCCGCACCACCAAGGACGCCCTGCGCAACCTCGTCATGGTGAACGAGACGGCAGGGCCCGACTGGCTCGATCCCCACTGGTTCCGCATCGGTGCCTCCAGCCTGCTCAACGATCTGCTGATGCAGCGGACGAAGCTGACGACCGGCACGTACCCCGGTCCCGACTACTACTCCGCGGACTGAAAGGGATCAAGCGCACATGTCAGACCGCCCCACGCCCCACGCCGCCTCCACCCCGCAGGAATCCTCCGGGTCCGGCGCCCTCCTGTACGCTCCCGCACCCGAATCCAGGGCCGTCGTCTCACTGCGGCCCGCCTACGGACTCTTCGTCGACGGCGAGTTCACCGAACCGGGCGAACAGACCCTGGTCAGCGTCAACCCGGCCGACGAGGAGAAGCTCGCCGAGGTGACCCTGGCCACCGAGGCGGACCTGGACCGCGCCGTCGCCGCGGCACGCCGTGCCTACGACGGCGTGTGGTCGCGGACCAGCCCCTCCGAGCGCGGCAAGTACCTCTACCGGATCAGCCGGATCATCCAGGACCGCGCCCGCGAACTCGCCGTGCTGGAATCCCTCGACAACGGCAAACCCATCAAGGAGACCCGGGACGTCGACATCCCCCTCGCCGCCGCGCACTTCTTTTACTACGCGGGCTGGGCCGACAAACTGCCCTTCGTCTCCCCCGGCGTGCCCGCGCCGCGGCCGCTCGGCGTCGCGGCCCAGGTCATCCCGTGGAACTTCCCCCTGCTGATGCTCGCCTGGAAGATCGCCCCGGCGCTCGCGGCAGGCAACACCGTGGTCCTCAAACCCGCGGAGACCACCCCGCTGACCGCCCTGGCCTTCGCCGAGATCTGCCAGGAGGCCGAACTGCCGCCCGGCGTGGTCAACATCGTCACCGGCGCGGGGGCCACCGGCCGGGCGCTCGTCGCCCACCCCGGCGTGGACAAGGTGGCGTTCACCGGCTCCACCGACGTGGGCCGGGAGATCGCCAGGACCGTCGCCGGCACGTCCAAGCGCGTCACGCTGGAACTCGGCGGCAAGGGCGCCAACATCGTCTACGCCGACGCGGCGCTCGACCAGGCGGTGGAAGGAATCGTCACGGGGATCTTCTTCAACCAGGGACACGTGTGCTGCGCCGGATCCCGGCTGCTGGTCCAGGAGTCCGTCGCGGAAGAAGTCCTGCACCGGCTCAAGGAACGGGTGGCCCGGCTGAGGCTCGGCGACCCGCTGGACAAGAACACCGACATCGGCGCCATCAACTCCGCCGCCCAGCTCGCCCGTATCCAGAACCTCGCCGAGGCCGGCCGGGACGAGGGAGGCGAGCAGTGGTCCCCGTCCTGCGAACTGCCCTCCCGGGGCTACTGGTTCGCGCCCACCGTCTTCACCGGGATCACCCAGGCGCACCGGATCGCCCGCGAGGAGATCTTCGGCCCGGTCCTTTCCGTCCTGACCTTCCGCACCCCGGAAGAGGCCGTCGAAAAGGCCAACAACACCCCCTACGGGCTCTCCGCGGGCATCTGGACGGAGAAGGCCAGCAGGATCCCCTGGACCGCGAACCGGCTGCGCGCCGGAGTGATCTGGTCGAACACCTTCAACAAATTCGATCCCACGAGCCCTTTCGGGGGCTACCGCGAGTCCGGCTACGGGCGCGAGGGCGGACGGCACGGACTGGAGGCGTACCTCAATGGCTGACACGGCCACGGCACCCGAACCCGCACCGGCGGCTCCGGCGCTCCGGCGGATGCCTGTGCACAAGACCTACAAGCTCTACCTGGGCGGCGCCTTCCCCCGCTCCGAATCGGGCAGGAGCATCCCCGTGACCTCGTCGGACGGCGCCCACCTGGCCAACGCCGCGCTCGCCTCACGCAAGGACGCACGCGACGCCGTCGTCGCGGCACGCTCCGCGTCCGGCCCCTGGGCCTCGCGGACGGCCCAGCTCAGGGGCCAGATCCTCTACCGGATCGCCGAGATGATGGAGGGCCGCCGCGCCCACTTCGTCCAGGATGTCATCGACGCGCAGGGCATCGACGAGGCAGCGGCGCAGGACGTCGTCTCCGCCGCGATCGACCGCTGGGTCTACTACGCGGGCTGGACCGACAAGATCACTCAGGTACTGGGCGGGGGCAACCCGGTGTCGGGACCCTACGAGAACAACTCGTCCCCCGAACCCACGGGCGTCGTCGCGATCCTCGCCCCTCAGGACTCACCCCTGCTCGGGCTGGTGTCGGTCGTCGCCCCGGTGATCGCCGCGGGCAACACCGCGGTCGTCGTGGCGAGCGAACGCGCCCCGCTTCCCGCCGTCACCCTCGCCGAAGCACTCGCCACCTCCGACCTGCCCGGCGGGGTCGTCAACATCCTCACCGGCCGCACCGCCGAGATCGCCCCGACCCTGGCCGCCCACGCCGACGTCAACGCGCTCGACCTGGCCGGAGCGGGAGACCTCGCCACAGAGCTGGAGACCGCGGCGGCGGCCACCCTCACGCGGGTACTGCGCCCGGAACCGTCCCCCGACTGGAACGTACTGCCGGGCCTCGCCCGCATCACACCGTTCCTGGAGACGAAGACGATCTGGCAGACCGTAGGACGCTGAACAGCACTTGGTGTGCTGTACCGCAAGCCTGACCTGCGGTACAGCACACCATTGACCTTCTTCAGTTCGCCGGTGAGCCTGCCGAGCCCGCCCAGGGCTTCGTCCCTGCGGCCACCCCCGGACAACTCCACGGCGGCGTTGGCGTCCCCGTTCACCGACTGCGGGCCCATGCCCGCCGTACTCGGCTTCTGGTCACGGCCTGCGGAACGGGCTGGAGCAGGCAACCGTGACCACGCGACACTTCGACTGGATCCGGTTCGCACCTGCGTCGGCGTGGATTTCCACGCCACCGACGCAGCGGCTCTGCGCCGAAGCCAGAAAGGCCACGAGAGGGGCCGCCGGCTCAGGCTGACCGCTGGTCAAACGCTCTGGGCCTAGAAGAAGTGCTTGCGTCCACCGACCGCGCGGCCGGTCGCACCCAGGACCCACAGAACGACGCCCACCAGAATGAGGATGCCGCCGAGGGTCGTGAGCAGCCCCATGCCGACAAGCAGGCCGATGAGCAGCAGAATAAGCCCAAGAATGATCATTTCAAGTTCCTGTCGTCAGGTCACACTCAGACGCATACGCGAATGAGCTTCACAACGGCCCAAAGTCCGCCCGACCGGTAGGTCCCGGCCCCGAACCGCACCAGAACCTCCGTTCGACAGCCCGAGTGCCCGGCGACACGAAATCCACACACCCCCCGCAAAAATTCGCCAGGAAACGGCTGCCCAACCGGACCGATCCCTGCAGCCCCCACCTGCCGGTGCATACATGGACGTGGACGCAGGGTCCCCGCAGAGGTGGGGCTGACAGCGTCAGGACGCCGCTCACGAAGGTCTCCCTCGGACCACCCCCGCAAGCCCAGAGTGATCCTCCCGCTACCCCACCGCCCTGCAGGCCGTTGAGGCCGTGGCCCCCGTAGCGCCCCCGCACCGACAACTCGGTGAGTGGCCCGGGGTTGAGAGAACGGTGCGCACTCCGGCCCGGGGGCTTCCTCGTTCGCGGGTGTAGGTCTCACGGTTCGAGTCCTGTTCCGAGGCTGTGAGGAACTGCGGCTGGCCCCCATGTGTCACGCCGTGTCCATGCCGGCCACTCTGACGCTTGCGTCCGAATCGAGGAGCAGGCGGCCCGCCCGCACGAGGTCGTCCGCAGCGCATCGCCCCTCTCCGGCTTCTGACAACGGATCTCCGGCGCAGGAAACCAGCAGTTGCGCCTCAGCGAAAGGCGGCGACGCTCCGGGCGACCCAGTTGCTGAAGGGGCGCGGGGCGCGACCGAGGACTCGTTCCACGTCCGAGCTGATCCGCAGTTCGGCGGGGTTCGGGGCGGAGATGATGTCCAGGGTGTCGTCGGCGAGCTCCGGTGGCACGAATTGGGTCATCGCGGCTTTGGCCTCCTCCCGGGTGAGTTCGTGAAATCGCACCGGCGAGCCGAGCGCGGCGGCGATGTCCTGCGCCTGTTGACGGGGCGTGATCACCTCGGGCCCGGTCAGCTCGAAGATCCCGCCGGTGTGCCGGTCGTCCAGCAGGCACGCTGCCGCGACCTCGGCGATGTCCGCCGGGTCGACGACCGGAACCCCGACATCGCCGAAGGGCGCGGCGACCGTCCCGTGCCTGCGGACGGACTCCGCCCACGCCAAGGCGTTGGAAGCGAAGCCGCCCGGCCGTAGGACGGCCCATTCCAGGCCGGACTCCCTCAACGCCTTCTCCACCGCGCGCATCGCGATCCGCGACGGGCCGAGCGGCCTGGTCGCCACGCCCAGCGAAGACAGCAGGACGACTCGGCGGACCCCGCTGGCAGCAGCCAGGTCGATGATGTCGCTCGGCCTGGCTTCGGGAGCGTGCAGGTCGCCGGACAGCAGGAGGAA
This sequence comes from Streptomyces sp. NPDC127119, assembly GCF_042677425.1. NCBI lineage: Bacteria > Bacillati > Actinomycetota > Actinomycetes > Kitasatosporales > Streptomycetaceae > Streptomyces > Streptomyces sp. NPDC127119. The sequence goes on from NZ_JBHXTO010000020.1 coordinate 56,604, forward strand.
CAGCGCCTTCGCCCCGTCCAAAGCGGGCCGGAGGCTCTGCGGATCGGCCAAGTCGGCCGACACCTGGTGGACCCCGTCCGGTACCGCCGCCGCGCGCCGTGACACCGCCGTCACCTGCTCGCCCGCTTTGGCCAGGGCCTGCGTCAAAGGCCGGCCCACATTCCCGGTAGCCCCGGTCACCACGATCATGTTCAGCTCCTAGTCCGTTGTGCACTGCGGCAACTGACGCTAAGAGGCAGGCTTACTTTTCGTAAGAACATACCCAGAGGTAAGCTCCAGACATGAGGGAAGGCGCACAGCTGACACAGGCCGAGGCGAGCAGTCGGTATGAGGTGTTTCACACCGACTGCCCTGCGCGCGACGTGGTCGACCACGTGACCAACAGGTGGGGCATCTGGGTGCTGATCTCCTTGCGGAGCAACGACCTTCGGTTTTACGAGCTGCGCGACAGCATCCAGGGCATCAGCGAGAAGATGCTCACTCAAACACTGCGCGCACTGGTTCAGGACGACCTGGTCTGGCGGAAGGTCGAACCGACGACGCCACCTCAAGTCACCTACGGGCTGACAGAGTTCGGCCAGGACGTCGGCACCCCTCTGACGGACTTGTTCGACCGCATCACACAGCGGCTGGCAGCCAGCGGGGCATCCGCCACGGAAAGGCTGAGCACAACAGGCCAAGCGCAGCAGCCGATCACTCCAGGCGCCCAGCAGCCTCGTCAACTTGACGACGGACACTGAGCGTTACAGCAGCACCATTCGCGCGTACCCCCATCACCAACGCACTCACGAGGAGTGTCACCGTCGGCCCCTCCCTCGGGCGGCCCTCGCCCACGTTCCATCGCCGCTTGTCGGCAGGTCTGTCAGCACCGCGCGGCGCCCGGGCCCGCTGGTGTCATCGCGACTGCGACGGCCCAGGCCCGCGTCCGAGCACCTCACCCTGGCCCGGTGAGGGAACTTAACTGACTCGGCTGTCGAACAGAGCCAGAGCTAGCGAGCAGGTCCTCGTCCGGCCCACTGCCGGCAGCGTGGTGCGCGGTGTCACGGAATTGTCTGGGTGAGGTGCCGGTCACGCGGCGGAACGCGGTGCTGAACGCGCTCTCGGATTCGTACCCGGTGGCGAAGGCGAGTTCGGAGATTGACCGGCTGTTACGACGCAGGGCGTCGCGGGCCAGGCTCATTCGCCACTGGATCAGGTATTCCAGTGGTGTGGTTCCGGTCTGCTTCTTGAAGGAAGCGGCGAATGCCGAACGGGACATGCGGCTGATGTCGGCGAGCTCTTGCAGGGTCCATTTGTGTCCGAGATCGGCGTGCATGGCACGCAGTGCGCCGCCGATGCCGTTGTCGTCGAGTGCTCCCAGCCAGCCGGTGGGCCGGTCGGTTTGCTCGGCGTGGGCACGCAGCACCTGAACGAAGAGGATCTGCGCGAGATGGTCCAGGACCAGTGAACGGCCGACGGCGTTGCTCTCCACCTCACTGCTGAGCAGTTCGGTCACATGCGCGAGCAGCACGCTGCGCGGGTCGGTGGCCCGGATGTGGACGAGCCGCGGCAGGATATCGATCAATATCGGGGCGTTGGGCTCGTCGAAGTGGAAGTACCCGCCGCACAGGTAGGTGTCCTCCTCGGCCTCTGAGCCGATGCGCGCCACCCCGTTCGTGGCGCTCCTCCGCAACGTCTCCGCCGGCTGCGCTCGCGCGGTGAGGCTGCTGGCCATCCGGTAGGACGGCGGGTTGCCCAGGAGGTAGAAGTCGCCCTCGCGCAGGTGCACGGGCTCGCGCCCGTCAGTGGGTCGGCTCGGATCCGGACTGCGGTGTGGCGCGGGCCCTGCTGTCGCTGGTGGCCGGTGACCGGTGGGACGAGGCCACCCTGAAGAAACAGCTGGTGATCGCGCACCGGGACGCGCTGGCCGTCGGTGAGCGGGAGGCGAGCCTGGTGTACGGGGTGTTCCTGCACACTCATCGGCAGTACCGGCTGACGGCCGATCATCTGGTGGGGCACTTCGCCCGGTGGCCGGCCGACGAGCTGGCCGGGCACATGCTGGGCGCGTTCTCCGCCTGCGGGGACTCCGTCTACCGCGCACGGGGTGAGGAACTGACAGAGCAGCAGGCGGCGGTGGCAGGACCGGACAGCTGGCCATGGACGAACTGGCTGGCCGCTGCCAGGGCCGAGCAGGGCAGGGCGAGGGAAGCGTACGAGCTGGCCGAGCACGCACTTCAGCTGTTTCCCCGCTCCGGTGTGGCCGTGCACGCCCTCGCGCACGCCGCACACGAACTGGGTACCGGGGCCGCCTGCGCCGGCTTCCTGGACCAGTGGCTGCGCACCGACCCGCAGGCGGAGCAGTCACGGCACCTGAACTGGCACGCGGCCCTGCAGTCCCTCGCCTGCGGCGACTTCCCGGACGCGCGCCGACGGGCGGACACGGCCCTGGCGGGCACGGATGTCGGCATGCGGGCCGCGACCAACTGGCGCCTGCTCCTGGTCGGCCAGTCACCGGCCGGCCGCAGCGCCCCGGAGCGCATCAGGGCGCTGCTCGCCGCACCGGGTGGGACAGCGGAGATCTTCCACACGTTCAACCTGGCGCTGGCCCTGGCGGTGGAGGCCGCCACCGACGACCTGCACGCTCTGGCCCGCCGGACGGCCGCCGACGAACGCCCCGACTACCGAGAAGTCCTGGCTCCTGTCGTGCGGGCACTGGCGGAGATCACCGCGGGCCGCCCCCGCGCCGCGGTGGACCTGCTGACCGGCCTGGGACAGGAGACCGAACGGATCGGCGGCGTACGGGTCGAGCGTGAAATCATCCAGGACACCCTCGCCCGCGCCCTCGTCGATACGGGTGAGCACGCCCGCGCGGCCCAACTGCTGCACCACCGCCACGCCACCCGCCGCCACCACACCTACGAGGACCTCCTTCTCACCCCCCGCCCCAACATCCCGGCGCAGGAGTCCTGAGCATCAGCTCTGCCCCGTGTGTGTTGTCCCTCGGTGAGGCCCCAGGCCATCGACCTGGGGCCTCACCGAGGGACGTTGACGGGAGCCGGGATCGCGCGGTGAGTGTGCGGGTTCCTGTTCTCCGCTGAGGGCTGTGTCCCTCTTACCGGTTCAGGACCTGCTCGACCGTGTCGGCGACCTGCTCGGCCTGGATGTCGCGGCCCTTGTCATTGGGGTGCAGGTACCAGGGGAGTTTCTGGCCGAGGTCGATCCCGGAGGGTTCCAGCAGTCCGCCGACGCCCCGGTCGGCGCCGTCGCACGCGGTGTTGTTGCCGGTCTGGTCGTAGAGGTTCACGAAGTCGGCACCGCCATCGATGTCGGCGGCAACCTTCTTCATCGTGTCGTCCAGGCGCTTCTGGACCTGGTCCAGGACCGGCAGGGCGTCCTGTGGGATGTCGGCGAACGGCAGCTCGGTCTGGCCGGGCGCCGGGGTCAGGCACTTGGCGGTGTCCTCGGGCACGAGCCTGGGGTAGCCGACCAGGACACGCTTGGCGTCGGGAGAGAAGTACCCGATGCGTTCGAGCAGTTCCTCCAGGTCCCATCCGACCCGCTCGAACCGGTCGTCCAGCCACTGCTTTCCGTCCCCGGACGTGAAGAACTCGCCGCACTTGGCGGCCGGTACGTCCTCGTCCACCGGCCCTCCCGGCAGCAGTGTCCCCTCCTCGCCACGGAGTTTGTCGGAACACTGCTTCAGGATGCGGCTGAAGCCCACCGTGTTGCCGCCCATGCTGCCCACGGCCAGCTGGGTGTCGGGCTTGAGCGCGTCCTGCTGCGCAGGGAACTCTCCGAGGCCGAAGGGCAGTTCCTGCTTCTCCCAGAAGTGATGGGTGAGCGCGCCTCCGCAGGAGACGTCCGACTGGACATCGAGCATGACGCCCCTGTCAGCGAGGCGCCGGGCGGCGACGGCGGGATAGTTCTCCTTCGCCTGGAAGCAGAAGAACCTTGCTTCGCCTTCGTGGTTCACGGGAGCGATGCCGTAGTTGGCGGTGTAGGAGTCGCCGAAGAAGACCGTCGGTACCGGGTCTGCGGGCGCCGCGCCGGCGCTGGCCGCCGGGACGGCGAGCGCCAGGCAGCTGCCCAGTGCGACGGCTGCGGCGGCCAGCCGCCGTGCCACTGGAGTTTTCGTCGTCGTGCACATGGCCGAGGACATGCCGGTGCCCTTTCATCAAGGCTCACGAGGAGAGGTGAACGATCCGGAACTCTCCGTATTCACTCACCAACGGAACGTAATGTTCCAGTTGGTGTGAATCAAACCGGATGTTCTTGGACAGGTCCTCGCCCGTGCCCATCTCGCCTGCTCAGCAGGGGTGCCGGGGAGGCGCGGCAGACGAGCCCGGCGGTGATCATGACCCGAAAGAGGCGGAGCTTGCCCATGCGCCGCGCGGACCCGGCGGCACGGCCGTGCGCTGAAGAGGCGAAGGCGCTCGGCATGCGCCGACCCCGCCGTGCAAAGGAACGACTATCGAAGGCGCGTTCCGTGACCGACAAGGCCGCTTCTGCATACCTGGCCGAAAGCCCCCTGCGCGGCCGACGTCTCCACTGGGGGCTGCCGTCCGCGTTGCGGGCGTAGTACCGCAGAGCTGCGGCGATGTTGGCCGCATCGGCCAGCCGCAGGGCGCCGATGGCGGGCTACCACCTTCTCCCAGCCCGTAGGGATCGTGTACGCGGACCTGGCGCCGCGGGTGGCGTGGGCGCGCGGCGTGCGGCGTGCGGCGTGGTCATCGCGCGGCGCTGTCGACGTGGAGGAGGAGCAGGTCGTAGACGGTTCCGCCGGGCTCGTTGCGGTAGGGGCCCGCGTGTTTGTAGCCGAGGTGTTCGTACAGGGTCCGGCCGGCGGTGTTGTCGGGGCGGACCAGCAGGGAGGCGTAGTCGGGGTTGATGGCTTTGAGGAGTTCCGTGTGGAGGCGGGAGCCGATGCCCTGGGACTGGCGGGCAGGGGTGACGGCGAGTTCGCACAGGCCCATGAGGCGGCCCGCGCGGACGTGTTCGGGGATCTGGGGCAGGAGTTCTCCGTACCAGTACTGGGGTGTGCACGGGAAGGCGTAGCCGAAGCCGACCATGGAGCCGCCGGCGTAGGCGGCGACCAGGATGAAGCCTTCGTGGCGCAGGTGGCCGGTGATCTGGCGGCGCAGCGTGACGGCGGACAGCCCGTCGGTGGTGGCTCCCGGGGTGTTGACGATTTCCGGGTGCGCGTCGGACCAGAGGTCGGCGATGGTGTCGAGCATCGACGGGACCTGGCCGGGGCAGTGGGTGCGGATCACGACGTCTGTCTGGATGCTGGTCATGCCTGTCCTCCTCCGGTGGTGAGGGCGGTGGTGTATTCGTCGATCCAGTCGGCGACCGCGGGAACGCGGCCGTGTCGCTGGAGTGCGCTGGCGACGTTGTGCAGGGCCTGCAGCAGTCGGTCGGAGCGCACCTGGGGAAGGAACGCGAGGACTCGTCCCGCGGCTTCGACGGCCGCTTCCGGTTCGGGACGCTCCCGCACCGCCTGCTGGATCGCGACGTCGGCCGTGTACAGGGCCCGGTTCCTTCTGAAGGTGTCGCCGTGCAGGAGCACGGCCTGTTCAGCGCCGGAGGCGGCGCGTGCGTGCTGGCCCAGGTCGGCGCGGGCGAGGCATTCCAGGCCGGCGAGCTCACCAGGTGCGTAGAAGTCGAGCCAGGACGGATCGGCGTCGGCGGGGCCCTTGGCGTAGAGGGCGTGGGCACGGACGATCGACCTGTCGGCGGCATTGGCGTCGCCCATCAGCGCCCAGCCGCCGGCCTCCCGCATGAGGAGCAGGGAGAGCAGCCGGGGGGAGCCGAGGTGACGGGCCGCTGTCTGTGCGCCCTGCGCGGCGGCGATTGCCTCGCGGGGCCGCCCCGATGCCTTGGCGAGCGCGGACAGCGCGCAGAAGGCGTGTGCCTCCAGCCGGGGGTCGCCCGCGATCCGGGCGGCGGCGAGCGCTTCGCCGTACAGCGAGTGGGCGTCGGCTGCACGGCCTGAGTCGTAGGAGAGCCATCCGGCGGCGATCGACAGGGTGCCGGTCGCCGAGCGTAACTTCGACTCGGTGCCGCTGGTGTACGTACCGGACTGGAGCCACTGGTAGGCGGTGTGCAGCGCTTGGGACGCGGCCTGGCGCAGCGGCGCGGAACCGTGGTCGTGGTCGTGCGCGTACAGCGTGGTCACGGCTTCGTTGACGGCGCGTACCTCGCTCGCCCCGATCCTTCCCGGCGTCTGCCCGGTGCCGAGCGGCAGCGCCAGGATCGCGTCCGCACCGCCCGGCCCGAAGCCGCGCCAGTCCCCCGGATCCTCGCGTGCCCCGTACGGTCCCTGTGGGCCGGTGGCGGGCAGTGCGGGCCGTGCCGGTGCGGGCAGGTGGAAGCCGAGGTCGGCCATGCTCCGCCCGCCCGTCATCGCGGTCAGGATGCGCTGGTAGACGGCGCGCGGACAGAGGACCGTCCCGTCTTCCCAGTCCGCCACGAGCCGTGGTCCACAGGCGACGTTCTCACCCGTCGACTCCCCGACGGCGTTGACCCTCCTGGCGAACTCGCTCCGGCTTATCTGGAATTCGAGTTCGCGGACAGCCCGCAGCCTGGTGTTGGGGACGGGTTTGGGGTGGGCGGCCATACCAACTCCGGGTCCGCGGGTCGACGAGGTGCGGAGACCGTACCGCTCCCCCCGATGCGCGTGCTCCGGCCCTGACGGCGGTTCACCCGGGCGAGGCCGACTTGCATCGCTCTTTCATCGGTTGCTCATCGCACCGCGATACGCGCTGCTGATTGCGTAGACCGTGACATAACACCCAATCAGGGAGAGCGTGATGGCGAACGCCTTTGCCGCGAGTACCGCCAATGCCCGGAGACCCGCCGATCCGACCTGGCACGAGCTGGCCGCGGTCACCGGTGCCAAACGGATGCTGTGGCTGCGCAGTCGCACCCGCTGGGCGCCGTGCGGCCTGGAGTGGGACACGGTGGCGGTCGAACCGATGGTGGCCGCGCTGGATGCGCTCACCGCGATGCGCGCGGGCACCCGGCACGGCTACCAGGTCCTGGCCGACCACCTGAGCGACCGTCTCTACATCGCCGTACCGACGCACGGCGCAGACGCTTTCGGAGACATTCCCGGAGTCCGGGTGCTGTCCGTCGGTCACCAGTTGCTCATCCCGAACACGCCGAAGGAAGGCACGATCGTGGCCGACTGGATCAGCTACCCGCACGGAAGCACACCACTCTTACTCGCCGGGGCCCGGCTCGCCGCCTGCCTGCGGGAATGCAGCGTGCCCACGGATGCGAAGGCGACCGAGCGGTGAACGGGCACACCGTCCCGCACGGCCCGCACGGCCGCATCGGCGCGGAGATGCCGCCGCCCGACCGCACCATGCACGAACACCTGGTCCGAGCAGTGCTGACGTGGTCCGATCCGGCAGCGTTACAGCCCGGCGACTACGAACAGGTAGGGCTCCTGCTCACCGGCGCCGCCTATGCCGTCGCCGCCGATGTACGCGAACACGCGGCCAGACTGCCCGGCGACGACGGGCGCCGTCTGCTGGCCGAGATCGTCCTGGACGAGGCAGACGCCCGTCTCTCCCAGCGCTCCCGCACCCTGCACGCAGTGCAGAACAAGGCCAGCGTGCTGCGCGCGCTGTACGAACGCCTGGAGCGACTCCACACATCCGCGCCCGCCGCGAAGGCGACTGCCACGCCGAACCGGCCTCCTGACACGCGATCAGCGGCGTTTCCCGCCCCACCTGGGACGAGAGGACCGATGCCGCTGTTGCGCTGACCGGTCCGCTTCCGGCCCGAGGTGATGTCACGGTGCCGGGGCAAGAGACACGCCCGTGTCCTGCCGCCGGGGGCGGGGGGGGCCGGTTCACAGGTTCCAGCCGTCGCCCCCTCACGGGCGTCCGGCACCGACACCGCTGCCGGGCCGCCCCTTACCGGGCGCTCCAGCGCCTTTCGGCTCAAGCCCCCTCCTGGAGGGGGCACACCCCTCATGCTCATCACCTCCACGAGCGACGACATCACGGCTGTCATCAGCCCGCACGGGGAAGTCGACGTCGACACCCTGCCCGCATCCTGCCTCCGCTCGAAAGCTGCCGGAGTCCGTCACTCAGGCGACCTGGGACGTGCGGACGGCCCGGTTCGAGAACGTCGCGGGTCTGCATCCGTTCATCCACCAGCGGCCTGCCTGGACACGGGCGAACTCGCACCGGCACCGGATTGCACCGGCGGACGCTGTATCTGCTCCAGCCGGCCTGGAAACCGCTCTCCCCCTGCCGCTGGAACGAGTTCCTGCCGCAGAGTCCGGCAGCGGCTGCTGCCGGAGATCCAGGCGCCCCGAGCCGCTCACGTCCGCCCGGCGGTGCGCCGGGCCACTGTCCGCCCCGGCAACTCCGGGTACTCGCGAGCGTTCAACGCGTGAACGCCTCGATCATGAGATCCCGTTCCCTTCTGACCCCCGGACGGTTTGTATGGAGGGGAACGGTGCTCCACTCGGTCACGGGAATTCCCCTTCTCGTACTGGGGAGCACGCCGTCTAGTCGGGCGGAGCAGATTTCTGCCGCCGCGCATTCGCATGCTGTGGCAGCAGTGCGAATCCGCTCGCGCCGTCCGGCACGTGCCACTTCTGCCGAGGGTCATCCGGAACAACTCCAGTGTTCGTTCCGCCTCTTCGGTGTGCGCTCACCATTCATTCATGGAGATCTGTCCCCACGCAGACCGGAGGTTTGTATGAGCAAGGACTTGGAAGGATTCGACACCCTGAGCACGTACACGATCGCGTCGTCCGACTATCTCGTGGCCGCGGAGGAATTCTGGGGTTTCGTCTCGGACGACACGATGTCACAGCTCGATCTGCGGCCCGGAAACCGCGTCCTGGACTTCTGCTGCGGGCCGGGCCCCATGACGATCCGGACCGCCGAACGCGTCGGCCCCACGGGTTACGTGGAAGGCGTGGACATCCTGGACGAGATGCTCGACATCACCCGGCGCAGGGCCGATGAACGTGGGCTGAACCACGTGACGGTCCGGCACGGCGACGTCGACACGCTGCCGCCGGGGGACGCCTCCTTCGACGTCGTGAACTGTTCGCTGGGCATCTACTTCGCCAAGGACATGGCCCGGACGCTCTCCCTGTTCTGGTCGTACGTACGGCCCGGCGGACAGCTGGCGATCACCACCATCGGCCGTCGGCTCTTCGAACCGGTCCTGCCCGTCTTCTTCGAGGCATGCCGGTCCGAACAGCCCGGGATGGGCACGTACTTGCCCTGGACCCGCACGGAGGACCCCGACGTCCTGCGCTCACTGCTGGACGAGGCGGGCGTCCCCGGCGCCGTCGTGACCACCCGCGACACCCCCATGCCACTGGCGACCCCCGAGGCGTGGTGGCCGGTCGTGCACGGCAGCGGACTGCGGAGTCTGGAGGAGGAACTGGGCGCCACCGCCGAGACGGCGGTCCGGCGAAGGTGCGAGGAGTGGCTCACGGAACAGAACGTCACCGAGATCAACGTCGGCACCGTACGGGCCGTCGTCACCAAGAACGCGTCGGCGGACGGGCCCCGTGTCCAGCACCGCTCAGGAACAGGAGAGAACCATGCTCAGTAGGACCGAGGTCGAAACCCTGACCGTCAAGGCGATCACGGAGATCCTCGAAGAGGACGGGGACACCCCGCCTCCGATATCCGGTGACGCCACTCTGCCGGAACTGGGAGTGAGTTCCCTGGTCTTCGCCCGAGTAGCCATCGAGCTGGAGGACGAATTCGGTGTCGACCCGCTCAAGGACGGCCCGGGCACGGAAAGCGAACCGTGGACGGTGGACGACCTCGTGGACACCTACGTAAGGGCTCTGGCGGAACAGGGGTCGCGGTGAAACTGCACCGATATGAGCTCACACCGCAGATGAAGCAGTACGACGATTTCGACAACCGCGGGCATACCCGCTATCTGCCGTATCTGATGTACTTCAACCACGCGGACTACCGCTCGGACGTACTGAACACCGACCGGTTCGGTTTCCGTTTCACCCACGGCCCCACCGGCCGCGCGGCACTGGACGGAGAGGCGGCGCGAGGACCGGTCCGACTGTTCGTGGGGAGTTCGGTCGCCCTCGGGATCGGCGCGACCAGCGACGCGACGACCATTCCGTCCTTTCTGTGGTCGCGCTACGCGCCGTCCACCCCATGGCTCAACTTCAGCGGCCGCAGCTTCAACTCGGTCCAGGAGCTGATCCTGATGCTCCTGTACCGCCACCTGCTGCCGAGGGTCGAGGAGATCGTCATCCTCTCCGGTGTCAACAACCTTCTCCTCAGCAGGCTCCCCGCCTGGCAACACGGCGAGCACGGCGCGTTCTTCTACTGCAACGAGTACTTCCAGCACATGGAGGAACTGCGCGCTCACCACCGCAGGCCGGGCCGCAAGCTGTGGGGCCGAGCATCCCGCACCCAGAGTCCCGCACCGGGCGCCGACGCATCGGCGCCGGTCCCTCAGCTGTCCGAACTGATCTCCCATGCGACTTCGCTCACGGAACGGCACGTGGACGGATGGCGTCAGCTCGCCGCCGCGACCGGTGCCCGCGTCTCGTACGTGCTGACCCCTCTGGCGCCATGGGTCAGGCAGGACCCGTCCGAGGAGGAGGCCACCCTCTTCGACGAGCTGGACAGGCTGTCCGGCTTCGGCGTCCCCCTGGACGAGATGTTCGGCGAGATCGCCACACTCGGCGCAGGGCGGCAGTACGCACAGGCGGTGCGCGAGGTGTGCCACAAGCAGGACGTGCGGTTCCTGGAGATCGCTCCGCTCATCGCGGAGGCAGCCGGGCCCAAGGACTGGCTCTTCGTCGACCGCGGTCACTTCACCGATCAGGGCAGCGACCTCTTCGCCCGCATCCTCGCGGATCAGTTCTCACTCTCCTGACTTCGACTCTCCGGAAAGGGGGTGCGTTTCCAGTGCGGTGGTTCCGCGATGTCGTCGCCCGGCTGCTCGGGCGCAAGAAAAAGAAGCAGCAGGACGGCTCGATCTACCCGATGTTCTGAACCGTGCGCATGGACGCCACGCCTCCGGGCGACAGGTGACCGGGCGCTCCACGGAAGGAAGAGGAAACGATGTCCGCTCATGTGGCAGAGACGCCGCGGGAGACAGCGGCGATGACAGACGACTCCGCGTACCGGTCGCTCTACCACCGGGCCACCGATCCTGAGGGAGTCTTTCCGAACGAGCCCTGGGCAGAGGGGATCCGCACCGAGATACGCAGGCTGCGGGAGGCCGGCTCCGCACCGTCGGACCTGGACGCGCTCCGGTTGCGCGTCGCGGACTGGGCCGACGGTGAACGGCGCCGCTACCTGGACTTACGCAGCGGGAAGGAGGAGACGGACGCCGTCCTTTCCGAGCGAGCCGCGCTCGCCTGCGCCCCGCTCGCTGTGCAGGACGGGGCGTGGCTGCAATGGTTGACCTCACCCGGCAGGGCCGACACCGAGTCCGCTCTCGCACTGCTGGCAGTGTTCGCGTCCGATGTCGGGGTGGGACGTCCGCGCGCCTCCCGCGGCAGCGCCTACGTGTCCTTGCTGCGGGACGCGGGACTCGCCGAGTACGCGGTGCCCGCCTCGCGCCTCTCCCTCGACCGCCGGATCGCCGACCGTAACTTCTACCTTCCCGCCCTGCTGCTGGCCATGAGCCGCCTCCCCGACGACTTCCTGCCGGAGATCCTCGGTGCCGATCTCTGTCTGCACGCGGCGGGCATCCTGCCGCCGCTCACCGCGATGAGGGCATCGTCGGGCGACGACAGCCGGGGCACGGAAACGTCGGCCGGCAGCTGCGAGGACACCCGGCAGACGACCTCCGAGGCAGCCGATCGCCGCTGGGAAACGGTCCGCTCCTGTTCGGTCTCCCACACACAGGAGACCGACCGGGTCGCCGACGGCTTTTCCTGGGCATGGGGTGCGCTGCGCCGCTGGAACCACGCCGTGTACGAGGACCTCGAACGCTCCCGCGACCCCGCCTACGCCATGGCGGAACTGCTGCGGGCACGGGCGGGGGAAGGCTCCGTCTACCATCACCGCTACCGCCTGTCCGGGCGCCCCCTGTCCGACTGGCTCCTGGAGTGCCAGGACGACCCGACGGACTTCCTGAACGCCCTCGCCGCGAGTGATCTGGTACGGCCGGGACACGCCCGGAGGAGCCGCCTCGTCAACGGGCTGGTGCTCCAGCGGGGGCCGATGTTCCGGATCTTCTCGCCGCAGGACCTGGCGGTGATCCGCCGCTGGATCGACTCCCTTCCGGCGGAAAGCGATCCGTATTCCGCGTCGGAGGTGGCGGCACCCGCCCCGTCCTGTCCGGTGCCGCCGTCGCTGCGGCCCCGTGTGCAGCGGCCCACCGCCGAGGGCCCGGCCCCGACAGACCTCAGGTCCGCCTACCACCTGCTGCAGCACCGCCGCCAGACACCCGCGCTGCGCCGGTACACGGCCGACTATGTCCGTGGGTGGCTGGGGCGCGCGCGCCACGGCATCGACCGGGACCCCCGGGCGCTGCCGAGGACGTGGCCGGCCGTCGGCCTGCGTCCCTGGCTCTCGGACCAGCACCACCGCCACAACCTCGAATGGGAGTCGGAACTCGACACCCCGCTGCCCTCCCGCGACGAGCTGATCGACTCGACCGTGCAGCTCGCGCCGCTGACCCTGATCGACGGTGCTTGGCTCCAGGGGTTCACCGACTACGAACTGGCGTCGTCCGAGCACGGATGCTTCCTGTTCGAGACGTACTGGGACGAACTCGGAAATGGCGTGACCAGCCTGAACCACCCTCTGATCTACCGTCAGGTGCTGGCCGGTATGGGCGTCGAGCTGCCCGCGACGGCTTCGGAGGAGTTCGCACGGTGGCCGGGGTTCGACGAACGCTCCTTCGCCCTGCCGGTCTACTGGCTCTGCGTCGGGCGGTATCCGCAGACGTTCCTGCCCGAGGTGCTCGGCCTCAATCTGGCCATGGAGCTCTCCGGCGTGGGTGGAGGGTACCGGCGGGCGCACACGGCGCTGCGGAAGTACGGCTTCAGCACGCGGTTCGTCGACATCCACAACACCATCGACAACGTCGCGACCGGCCACTCCGCATGGGCGGCCGACGCGCTCGACGCCTACCTGGCCTCGGTCCTCAAGACCCACGGGACCGAAGCTCAGGCCGCGGCCTGGCAGCGGGCCCGTACCGGATTCCGGTCGCTCGACCCGCCGGGCGGCTGGGCGGCCAGACGGGCCGGCCGACGCGCGCTCAGGTCGGGCTCGCGGCGTTCCGGTGATCTCGCAGCCTCCGGCGGGGTGCGTGGGACATGACGGAGCTGATTCTGGGCATCTCGGCGTTCTACCACGACAGCGCCGCGGCACTGGTGGCCGACGGCGTCCCGGTGGCCGCCGCACAGGAGGAACGGTTCAGCCGCAGGCGGCACGATCCGTCCTTCCCCGCCAATGCGGTCCGCTACTGCCTGCGTGAGGCGGGCGCCGGACTGGGCGACGTCTCGGAGGTGGCCTACTACGAGGACCCGGTGCAGAAGTTCCGGCGCGTCATGGCGACGTTCGTGGGCACGGCACCGCGCGGGTACCCCGTTTTCCGGGACCGGCTGCCCGAGTGGACCACATGGAGGCTGCGCGCCGCGGACACGGTGCGCCGGCAGTTGGCGCGACTCGGCGCTGGTCCGGTACCGGACGTCGTGTGCCAGGAGCATCACGAGTCGCACGCGGCGTCCGCCTTCCTGCCCAGTCCCTACGCATCCGCGGCCGTACTGTCCGTGGACGGGGTCGGCGACTGGGCCACCACCACGATCTGGCACGGCCGGGGCAGCACCCTGGCCAAGCGTGCGGAGATCCGCTTCCCGCATTCGCTGGGCCTGCTCTACTCCGCGTTCACCTACTTCTGCGGCTTCAAGGTGGACTCGGGAGAGTACAAGCTGATGGGACTCGCCCCGTACGGCACACCGCGCTGGGCCGACATCATCCGGCGCGAGCTCATCGACATCAAGCCGGACGGTTCGTTCCGGCTGAACCTGCGCCACTTCTCCTATCTGCGCGGCCGGACGATGACAGGACGCGGCTTCGAGGAACTGTTCGGCGGAGAGCGCCGGCTGCCGGAGCAGCCCCTCACCCAGCGCGAGTTCGACCTCGCGGCGTCGGTGCAGGAAGTCGTGGAGGAGGTGCTTCTCCGGCTGGCCAGGACCAGCCGGGACCTCACGGGTGAGGAGAACCTCTGCCTCGCCGGCGGCGTCGCGCTCAACTGCGTCGCCAATGGAAAGATCTCGGAGGCGGGAACCTTCGACAGCCTGTGGGTCCAGCCGGCCGCCGGTGACGCCGGGGGCGCCCTGGGGGCCGCCCTGTCGGCCGCCGCGCGGCACGGTGCGGCACGCACCCACGTGGGCAGCGGAGCGGACGCCATGTCGGGCGCTCTGCTCGGGCCCGCTTTCGACGACCGCGAGATGGCCGCGTATCTCGATCGCCATGCCGTTCCCCACAGCCGTCCCGGCCGGCATGAGCTGGTGGAGGAGGTGGCCGCCGCTCTGGCGGACGGCAAGGTGGTGGGCTGGTTCCAGGGCCGGATGGAATTCGGCCCACGCGCCCTGGGCTCCCGCTCGATCCTCGGTGACCCCCGGGACCCGCGCATGCAGTCCACCATGAACCTGAAGATCAAGTTCCGTGAGTCGTTCCGGCCGTTCGCTCCCGCCGTGCTCGCACAGGACGCCGGCGACTACTTCGACCTGCGGCAGGACAGCCCGTACATGCTCATGGTGGCCGGTCTCTCGGACGGTCAGCGGGTGGCGGACCCGGACCTCGCGGGGGCAGAAGGTCTCGACCTGCTCCGGGTGGCCCGGTCCACCGTCCCCGCGGTCACCCACGTCGACTCGTCCGCGCGCGTGCAGACCGTCCATGAGCGCACCCATCCGCTCTTCCACGATCTGCTCACGGCCTTCCGGCGGCGCACGGGCTGCCCGGTGCTGGTCAACACCTCTTTCAACGTGCGTGGCGAACCGATCGTGTGCACACCGCAGGAGGCGTACGCCTGCTTCATGCGTACCGACATCGATCTGCTCGCGCTGGGCGGACATCTGGTGCACAAGGACCGGCAGCCGCAGTGGCGGGAGGCCGCCGACTGGCGCGAGGAGATCCCTCTGGACTGACCCCTCGCGCCCGCCCGAGCACGACCTGTTCCCTTCGAACGATCGAGGTCGACGCATATGAGGAAGCTGTCGCTGTCACTCTTCTCCTTCTTGTTCTACTTCCTGGTGTTCTCACCGCTGAGTCTGCTGGTCCGGCTGTTCCACGATCCGCTGCGCCGCGGGTGGAACCCCTCGGCGGACCATTACTGGCACTACCACCGCCCCGCGGGGAGCGAGCGATGACGAAGGACCTGACGGCAGCCCCCGCTCCCGCATCCGTGATCACCGGCATCGGGTACTGGCTGCCGCCGACCGTGCTCACCAACGACTCACTCGGGGACCGGCTGGGCACCTCGGCCGAGTGGCTGAGCAGCCGTACGGGCATCAGCAGCCGGCATGTCGTCGCACCGGGCACATCGACCGCCGACCTCGCGGTGAAGGCGGGGCGGAAGGCGATGGAGTCCGCGGGGACCGACCGGGTCGACGCGGTACTCGTGGCCACGGTGACCCCGGACCGGGTCTGCCCACCGGTTGCCCCCGAGGTCGCCGCCCGGCTGGGACAGCCGGGGACCGCGGCCTTCGACGTGGGCGCGGCCTGCAGCGGGTTCCTCTACGGCCTCGCGGTGGCACGCGGTCTGATCGCGGCGCGCACCGCCCGACAGGTCCTGGTCGTCGGCGCGGAGACGATGACGTCCATCGTCGACCCGCAGGACCCCGCCACGTCGGCCATCTTCGCCGACGGTGCCGGAGCCGTGGTCCTGCGGGCCGGTGGACCGGACGAGCCGGGAGCCGTCGGGCCGGTGGTCCTCGGCAGCGACGGTTCCTGCGCCGACCTGATCGAGGTACCGGCAGGCAGGTCCCGGCACTCCCCGCCCGCTGGATCGGACAGCCCGGCCGAGACCCAGTACCTGGCGGTGTCGGGCCCCGACGTCTTCCGCAAAGCGGTGGCCCGTATGGCGGCCGTGTCGCGCAGCGCCACCGAGGCCAGGGGGTGGGAACTCCAGGACGTGGACCGGGTGGTGCCCCACCAGGCCAACGCACACATCCTGGCCGCCGTCACCCGCAAACTCGGCGTCCCACCCGACCGCGTGGCGTCCAACATCGAGCACGTGGGAAACACGTCCGCCGCGTCCATTCCGATCCTGCTGGCGCAGGACGCCGCCGACGGCCGGATCAAGCCCGGCGACAAGGTCCTTGCCACCGCGTTCGGTGCGGGACTGACCTGGGCGGCCACCACCGTGGTGTGGCCGGAACTGCCGAACGTCCCCGAACCCGCCACCCCTGTGTGAGGAGCTGTCATGCGGACCCCCGCCGCCGTCCTGTGTGGTCTGGGTACCAGCCTTCCCGAACACTCCGTCTCCAACAGCCGCCTCATAGCGCAGAACCACCTCGACTCCGACGACCGATGGATCCTGGAGCGTACGGGCATCGCCGCCCGGCGCCTCGCCGACTCCCGTACCAGTACCGGCGATCTGGCCCGGGCGGCGGGACGTGCCGCGCTGGAGTCGGCCGCGGAACTGGCCGGGGCTCCCCTCCGGCCCGACATCGTCCTGCTCGCCACCACCACGCCCGACCACCGCTGCCCGGCGACGGCCCCGGAGGTCGCCCACGGTCTCGGCCTGGACGGCGTACCGGCGCTGGACGTGTCCGCCGCGTGCGCGGGCTTCGTCTACGCGACAGCCTGCGCACAGGCGCTCATCACCGCCGGACTCTACGAACGCCCCCTGGTCATCGGCGCCGAGACCTACAGCACCACCCTGATCGACCCCCACGACCGCGACACCGCGATCCTCTTCGGCGACGGGGCCGGAGCAGTACTCATCCGCACCGGAACACCCGACGAACCCGGTGCGCTGATCGCCCAGGACCTGGGCAGCGACGGCGGCCACGCCGGGCTCATCCAGGTCCCGGCGGGCGGCTCGCGCCGGCCCCTGGGCACCCCGGACACCGGACCGCACGAGCACTGCTTCCGGATGAACGGCCGCGCGGTGTACGCCCACGCGGTCCGCCGCATGACCGACTCGGCACTCAACGTGCTGAAGAGCACGGGCTGGAGCCCGGACGACGTCGAGGCGTTCATCAGCCATCAGGCCAACCAGCGCATCATCGACGCCGTCGGCGAACGCCTCGGCGTTCCGCCCGCCAGGAGGCACGGCAATCTGCGAGAGCTGGGCAACACCGCGGCCGCGTCGATTCCGCTGGCACTCGCCGACACGGCGACCCGGCAACTCGTCGAACCCGGCGCACGCACCCTGATCACCGGCTTCGGCGGCGGGCTCGCCTGGGGTGCTCACACGTTGAGGTTCCCCGAAGCCCGCCCGCGTTCGCGCCCCCCGCACGCCTCCCTGCCGCACACCGACACCGACACCGAGAAGGCAATCCGATGACCTCAACCCGCTACGAGCATCTGTCCCATCGGCTCGTCCAGAAGTTCCACGTCGATCCCGCCGGGATCCACCCGGCCGCGACCATCTCCGACCTGGAGCTGGACTCGCTTGCCGTCGTCGAGCTGACGATGACCCTCCAGGACGACTGGGGCATCAGTCTCGACGACGCCGCGACTCCTCCCGGGACGACCCTGTCCCAGCTCCTGACCATCGCCGACGGGGCGCCTCCGCTCAACCCGTGACCGCCACACGGCGGATGACGGACCCGGCAGCACCCCCACCGACGGGAAATCGACCGTGACCCTCTTATCGAACAACCACCTGGACCGCCGGACCGAGGAACAGACTGACCTCGGGATCCAACTGGCCTTCGGAACGACGAGCCGCCCCGTCACGGACTTCAGGAAGCGCGTGCGCACGCTCCTCGAAGACCGTATATCGCCGCTGCTCCCGTCCTGCGAACGGGAAAGGCGCTTCCCCCGTGAGGCGGTGGCGGCCCTCGGCGCCACCGGACTGTTCCATGAACGGTGGTCCGGTGGCCCCCACGGCGATCTCGGACGGTCCGTCATCCTGTCGGAGGAATTGGGACGGGCCGGACTCGGCGGCATCGGCATCGGGGTGGGCCTCCATCTTGAAGCCGCGACATCCCTCCTGCGCGGCTTCGGCAGCACCCCGTACGCCGAGGAGGTGCTCGGCCTGGCACTGGCCGGCGAGAGCGTGTGCTGCGTCGCGACGTCCGAGCAGTACGTCGGATCGGATCTGTCCGCGGTCGAGACGGCGCTCACCAGGGAGGGCGACCACTGGCGCGTCCGCGGCGACAAGTGGTTCGTCTCGCCCGGTGCCGCCGCGGACTTCGCACTGGTGCTGTGCCGCGGCAGCGGCGGTCCGGCGATCGTGCTCGTACCCCGCACCGGCCTGACCCCCACGCGACGGTGGAGGACCACCGGCATGCGGAGCCTGGAAACCGTCCGTCTCCACGTCGACGCCCGCGTCACCGACGACGCGGTACTGGTCCGGCCCGGGGCGGGGCTGGCAGCGGTGGGCCAAGGGCTGATGTACGAGCGGCTCGCCCTGGCGGCCCAGATACTCGGCGCGATGGACCTCGCGTCGGTCCTGGCCGTCACGCATCTGAAGCGCAGGAAGCAGTTCGGCTCCCCCCTCTACCGGCATCAGGCCTTGCGGCTGCGCCTCGCGGACCTCAACGCCCAGATTCTCCTCGCGCGTCGCGGCATGTACGCCACGGTCGCGGAAGTCTCCGCCGGGGGCAGGGTGTCGATGTCCGAGGCTGCTGCTCTGAAGGTGACCATCGCGCGCCTCGGTGAGCGGGTGGCGAGCGAGTGCGCGCACGTCTTCGGAGGGCGCGGCTACGTCGAGGACCAGAATCCCCTGGAGCGCCTGTGGCGGGATTCCAAGGCGGGCCGCCTCGGTGGCGGGAGTGACGAGATGATGTGGGAACTGGTAGCGGCCGGCTTCCGTCCGGATCACAAGCTCTACGACAGCTGGGTCAAGAGCTGAACGCCACCCACAGTTCGGGCCGCCATGTCCTGATTAGGCGCTTTCGGGCTGATGGCATATGCGGGACCATGGAAAGTGGAAGACAGGAGATACCCCTGTCAGACGCCTGCCGACAGATCCTCGGAAGCGTCCTCCACGACCGTTGCGCGCACCGGTGAAACGCCGGACGTCGCAACCTGCGCAGCATGCCCAGGAGACCCGGAAGTGGCACGTCACCACCCCAACCGCGAACTCGCTCTCCTGCTCGACGAGGCTGAGTGGAATCCGGCGGAACTGGCGCGGGCGATCAACGAGCTGGGCAGAGCACAGGGGTTGAGCCTGCGCTACGACCGCACGTCGGTCGCCCACTGGCTGACCGGCTCCCGACCCCGGCCACCCGTCCCCGACCTCGTCGCCGCGGCCCTCGGCCGCCGCACCGAACGTCTGGTCACCGCCGCGGAGACCGGCCTCGCCCTCCCAGGGCAGGCCGACGACGACCTGCCGCTTCCTCCCGATGCCGAAACACGCGATGCCGTGGGCAGGATGACCCTCCTGGCCCGCACCGACGCCGACCCCACCCACCGGGCGCGGCTCACCGGGGCCGTGTACAGCCTGCACGCCACGGACTCGCTCACCTGGGGCGCTGAACGGCCCGCTCCGGCAAAGCCGCGTGCATCGGTCAGTCGTGTGTCCCCCGAAGACCTGCAGGCCCTGCGGGACATGTGCCAGGTGTTCGCGGACATCGCCGAACGTCACGGCGGCGCGCACGCCCGTTCCGCCCTGGCTTCCTACCTCACCGATGACGTCGGCCGCCTGCTGACACTCCCCGCGGAACTCTCCCTGCGGCGGCGGCTGTTCACCGATGCCGCTCAACTCACGCACATAATGGCCCGTATGACCATGGACGCCGGCTATCCGAGCCTGGCGCAGAGCTATTTCACCATCTCTCTCGACCTCGCCTCGGAGGCGGACGACCGTCGCGTGTACGCCATCACC
This sequence comes from Streptomyces sp. NPDC127119, assembly GCF_042677425.1. Lineage (NCBI taxonomy): Bacteria > Bacillati > Actinomycetota > Actinomycetes > Kitasatosporales > Streptomycetaceae > Streptomyces > Streptomyces sp. NPDC127119. The sequence continues at coordinate 76,569 of NZ_JBHXTO010000020.1, forward strand.
CTGCGCGCCATGAGTCTCCAAGCGCTTCGGCTGGGATTCCCCGAGAAGGCATCACAACTGGCCGGCGCCGCGCTCGACGCCGGTCCCACCGACGAACCGTCCACCCGCGCTTTCCTGCTGAGCCAGCGAGCCGTCACCCACGCCCACGCGCGCGACCGCCGCCGAGCGGTCGCCGACCTCACGGCCGCGGAGAACCAGCACGAGCGCGCGACGCAGCGGGCCGGGCCCTTCGGCTCATATCCCCGGGCCGGCCTCGACTACCAGCGCGGCCAGGCCCTGCTCGCCCTCGGGGACTTCGAACGCGCCGCGCAATCCCTCGCCTCCTCCGCCGCGGCCCGCGACAGCGATCAGCGCAGATCCGGAGCCCTGACGCACGCGCGGCTCGCCGCGACGCTGCTGTCTCTTGGGCGGCTGGAGGAATCATGCGTCCATTGGAACGTCTTCCTCGACCACTACCCGAGTCTGCGCCTCGTCCCCGCGGACGACGCGCTCGTACACCTGCGCAGGTCCTTGTACAGGTACCGCAGAGAGCCCCACGCCGCAGCGGTTCTGCATCACGCGCGGTCCGTCACTCGCGGGGGTCCGGCTCGCCCCCGTAGCCGGCGTACCTGACCTCCTCGCGGATGTCCCCGTCGTGGACGGGTCGGGAGCCGACGTCTACGGGAGCCGGGCCGCCGGTGGCTTCTGTGTCCGGCACCGATGGCTCCGTCCCCGCGCTCCCGGGGACGGTCTCCGAAGGGCTCTGCGGGGGTCTCGGGGGACTGAACGCGAATGGATCATTCATGCGGCATGTCTAGCGCGTCAGTCGCGGTACTCCTCATTCGCCACTGGCTCCGGCCGGCGAATACACTCGGAGAACTGACTCATATGTACTCCGTCCGCGACAACACCACTCGAAAAGCACGCCGCTTCGACAACGCCGTGGACATGGTGTGCTCCGCCCTCACCGACTGCGAGCCGATGCCCGCCGTACTCGGCTTCTGGTCACGGCATGCGGATCAGACTGGACCAGGCGACTGTGACCACGCGGCACTTCGACTGCATCTGGTTCGCGCCTGCGTCGGCGTGGTCCACGCCGACGACGCCTCCGCTGACGGCCGGGCCGCTGATCATGCAACGCCCGCTCGCATGCGCCTTGCCGGCTGAGCCCATCTGGCCCCTGCCGGCAAGGCAGCGCAGGCAGCAGGGACGCCGCCCGTCGGCAGCGATCTGGTGAAACGCCCTGGGCCTAGAAGAAGTGCTTGCGTCCACCGACCGCGCGGCCGGTCGCACCCAGGACCCACAGAACGACGCCCACCAGAATGAGGATGCCGCCGAGGGTCGTGAGCAGCCCCATGCCGACAAGCAGGCCGATGAGCAGCAGAATAAGCCCAAGAATGATCATTTCAAGTTCCTGTCGTCAGGTCACACTCAGACGCATACGCGAATGAGCTTCACAACGGCCCAAAGTCCGCCCGACCGGTAGGTCCCTGGCCCCGGATTACACCAGGACCTCCGTTCGACAGACCGAGTGCCCGGCAACACGAAATCCACGCACCGACGCAAAAATTCGCCAGGAAGCGGCTGCCCAACCGGACCGACCGATCCCTGCGGCCTCCACTGCCGGTACATGCGTGGACATCGACGCAGGGTCCCCGCCGGGGTGGGGCTGACAGCGTCAGGACGCCGCTCATGAAGGTCTCCCTCGGACCACCCCCGCGAGCCCAGGGTGGTTCGGACAATCCACTGGCCAGGGGCGTTCCACACGAGCAGGATTCTCCTATGAACCAGCCCGGCACCGTCGCTTGGCAGTACGTGGTGCGTTCCCTCTTCCCGGAAGACCTGCCGATGGCTGCGGCCTGGCTGCTGGTTGCCGGCTACGACTCTCCTTCCCTGCGTGACCTGGCTGGGCGCTCTCGGCGTGGGGACACAGCAGAAATCGACCGTCTCTTCCTGAACACCATGGACGAGCTCCAAATCCAAGTCCCCGACGACGAGACCGCCGAACGCTGCCTCCTACATCACACCGCCACACAACTGTCCGTCAACGCCGTCCACCGTCACTCGCGTTGCGTCAAGACGCTTCCGTTGTCGCATGCCGGTGAATTCGGTAAATTGAACAGATGTCTGACTCGATGGTCATGCGGTACTCGGGGTGGACCTTCGCTTTCGACGGCCGGTCGTTGACCATCACCCGGCGTGGGATGCCCTGGCGCCGCAAACGGGTCGAACACCTGCCGCTCTCCCGGCTCCGTGCCTGCTATCTCCGCACGTCGGAGAGCCACGACATCGAAAGTCTCAGTTTCTCTCTGGTGTACGACACCGACACGGTGCTGATCGGCATCAACCGGCAGTACTACGACGGCGACGCCTACTGGTTCGCCAAGTACCTCAGCGAGGCGATCTGCGAGCGGCTGCGCCGCGTCTTCATCAACACCATTGGACTCGGTCCGCATCCTGAGGCGGAGCTTCTCCAGGCGGTTCGGCCGGCGCTGCACCTCCATCCGCACAGCTTCAGCATGGGCGACGTGCCTTATCGGCTGGCCGCGTTGCGCTGGGAGGACCCCGTGACGTCGAGCCGCCAGAGGCCCAATCCGACCCGGCCCTCGGACCTGCTGACCAACCACGACAGCGCGTTGGACCCCAGCCCACCGAACTTCGAGAGCTGGTGGACCTTCGTCGAGCACATCCGCGCCGGCTACGAGCCGACGGACGACCCGGGCTGGGAGGAAGTCATCCAGGATCTACGGCGAGGCCCGCAGATGATGACCCAGAGCAACTGGCAGCAGTACAACCGATCAGGAACCCGCAAGCTGGGCGCTTAGCAGTCCGGACCCATCGCGGATGGGGCCACACACCTGACGAAGAACCCACTCGGCGATAGAGAGCAACGCCTGCCCGTGATGCCCTCTCAGGGGAAGCGCAGGGTGAGTGTGAGTCCGTTCTCCGGGCCGGGGCGTGCTGTCAGGGAAGCGTGGTGGGCCTGGGCGATGGAGGCCGCGATGGAGAGTCCCAGGCCGTGGCCGGTGGTCGCGGTGCGGTCTGCGTCAAGGCGGCGGAAGGGTTCGAAGAGGTCGGGGATGCGGTCTGCGGGGATGCGGGGTCCGCTGTTGGTCACTGTCACGGCGGAGGCGTCGAGTCGTACGAGGACGTGGCCTTCGGGGTGGTTGTACTGGATGGCGTTGCGGATGAGGTTCGTCAGCAGGTGCCGGAGCAGGACGGGGTCGCCGGGAACAACCGCGGGGACGCCGGCGCGGAGGTCGACGCGGATGCCGTCCCGCGCTGCCTGAGGGGCCAGTTCAGCTGTCGCGAGCCGGGCGGTGGTCGCGAGGTCCACTGGTTCGGTCTTCTCCAGGCCGCGGTCGCTGCGGGCCAGCAGCAGGAGTGCGTCGATGAGCTGTTCCGCTTCCCGGTTGGCGGTGAGCAGGTCCTCGCGGACGCCGGTCAGGTCGTCGGGCAGGGGGTCGGCGAGGCCGACCTGCAGGGTGGCGCGCTGGACGGCGAGGGGTGTCTTGAGTTCGTGGGAGGCGTTCGCGACGAAACGGCGCTGACTCTCGAAGGACCGCTCAAGCCGGTCGAGCATGGTGTCGAAAGTGTCGGCGAGGCGGTGGAGTTCGTCGTCGGGGCCGGTGAGTGCGAGGCGCTGGTGCAGGTTCTGCTCGCTGATGCGGCGGGCGGCCTCGGTCATGGAGGTGACGGGGCGCAGGGCGCGCCCGGCGAGCCACCGGCCCAGGAGTCCGGCGAGGAGCGCCATGGCCAGCAGGCCGGTGGCGGACCAGAGCACCATCTGGCGCAGGGCGGTGTCCTGGACAGCCTGAACGGTCTGGTCGATCTTCTGGATCAGGGCGACGTCGCTCGGGGGTTCGGGGAGGTACTCCGGCCGGGTGGGGAGCATGGGTCCGACGGACTGTGTGCGGCCGAACGGCGTGCTGGTGCCGGACGGTGTCGCGCGGGCGGTCTTGGCGTCGCCGTACGTGACAGCGATTCCCTGGGCCTGCTGGGCTGTTCCGTAGCGTGCGAGCAGCACCACGAAGGCGAGGAGGAGGATGCCGGCGAGGAGGAAGAGTCCGGAGAAGGCCAGGGCCAGGCGGGTGCGGAAGGGCAGCCTGGTCAGCAGAGCCCGGGGGTTCAGTCGCACAGCCGGTATCCCTCGCCCTTGTCGGTGCGAATCAGTCCGGGGTCGCCGAGTTTGCCGCGCAGGCGGCTGATGGTGGTGCGGACCACGCTGGTGCGGGTGTCGAGGTGTTCGTCCCAGACGGTGCGGACGATGTCGTCGTGGGTCACCGGCGCTCCTCCGGCCCGCATCAACAGGCGCAGGACCGCGGTCTCTTTGAGGGAGAGCTCCAGTGGGTTTCCGTCCACGGATGCTTCGCGGCGCGTCTCGTCGAGGGTGAGGCTGCCGAAGTGCAGCAGGACGGGGGCCGGTTTGGGGATGCGGCGGCTCAATGCCCTGATACGGGCGACGAGTTCGGCGAAGTCGAAGGGCTTGGCGAGATAGTCGTCGGCGCCGAGTTCGGTGAGGCCGTAGATCCTGTCGGTGAGCCCGCCCGCCGCGGTGAGCATCAGGATGCGGGGCGGATCGGTGAGTTCGCGCAGCCGTCTGCAGACCTCGTCGCCGCTCATGACGGGCAGGTCGCGGTCGAGGACCAGTACGTCGTAGGCGGTGAGCAGACACATCCGCTCGGCCTCGTCGCCCGTCGCGGCGATGTCCACGGCCATGGCCTGACGGCGGAGACCGGTGGCGACGGTGCGGGCGAGGACGCGGTGATCTTCGGCTACCAGAACTCTCATGGCACCAGGAAACCAACATCGTGATTGCAGGCGGATAAAGGCGCGGAAGGACGGGCTCCGGGCTGGGGGCCGACCGGCTTCCTCACGGCCGGTGCGCGGGGCGTCCGGTGCGCGGGGCGAGTCCTTATGCCGCCTTGCGAGTCCTTATACCGCCGTAACACGCTTATCTGCCTGCAAACAGCGGGCTGCTTCTGTCTGGGCATGAACTTCGTCAAACGCGCCGGGATGAGCCTGGGTGCCAGAAGGTCCAGGACGGCCGCCCTGCTCGCGATCTTCCTGGTCGTCTGCACCCTGCTCCTGGGCGGTTTCCTGCTGGAGGCCGCCGCGGCCCGGCAGGAAGCCGACGCGCAGCGCGCCATCGGCGTCGACGTGACAGTCAGGAAGGAAGGTCTCACCCTCGCCCAAGCCGACCGGCTCGGCGCGCTGGGCCCCGTGCACCGCTACAACACGGAGGTTCCCGTGCGGGCCGACGCGCGGGCCTTCACGCCACTGGCGTCGAGGGTCCCGAAGCCGCGCGGCACCTCGACCAAGGACGATGACAATGGCGACGGCGATGCTGATTCCGATGCCGACAGGGGCGCGCTGTCCGTACACGGCGTACGGGATACAGCCATGCTGCTGCCCTTCTCGTACGGATCGACAAAGATCACAGCAGGCCGCAACATCACCCCCGGCGACGCGGGCCGCAGTGTCGCGGTGATCGAGCAGCGCCTTGCCGACGAGAACCATCTGAAGTTGGGCGACACCCTCCGGGTACGGTCCGCGGACGACGAGCGCACCGCGGCCGTGACGGTCGTCGGTGTCTTCCAGGACCCGGCGCAGGACCCGGCGACATGGGCGCCTGCGCACCGACTGCCCGGCAACACGCTGTACGTCCCGGTGGACACCGCGCAAAAGCTCGGTGGTGGCGCCGCGACGGTCAGCGAGGCGGTCCTCAGGATCGGCTCGCCGGACCAGGCCCGCCAGTTGCACGCCGCGGCGGAGGAGTTGCTGGGCGGGGACGGCCTCGAGTTCCGCGTCAACGACAAGGCGTACAGGGACCAGGTCCGGCCCATCCAGCGGGTGGGCGCCTTCGCGGGGCTGATCGTCTGGGTGATCGCGCTGGCCGGAGCGCTGATCCTCGGCCTCGTCGTGATGCTGCAGATCCGCGAGCGGCGCTTTGAGCTCGGGGTGCTGCTCGCGATGGGCGAGAAGAAGTGGAAGCTCATCGGCCAGCACGCCGTGGAGGTGGCGGCCGTGGCGCTGCCCGCCGTCGCGCTCGCCGCTCTGGCCGGTTCGCTGGGCGGGCAGAGCACCGGTGAGGCGTTGCTCGGTCACCAGAGCCGACCGGCGTCGGCGGGGCGCGTACCGGAGGCCGGGACCGCTCCGCCCAGGGTGCGGGTCGAGCCGGCCGATGTCGGCAGGGTCGCCGGCATCGCGCTGGGGATCTCCCTGGTCTCCACCGTCGTCCCGGGCATCGGGATCCTGCGTCTGCACCCCCGCTCCGTCCTCACCGACCCCGCATGACCGACGCCCTCCTCCCTCGCCACTCCCTTCCCCTGACACCCCCTCCCCCGGCATCCAACCGCCCGCACGGACCGAGAAAGCCGATCCCCATGAACTTCGTCAAACGCGCAGGGCTCAGTCTTTGGGCCCGCAGGAGTCGCACCCTGATGACCCTCGTCACCTTCCTCGCCATCTCCGTCATGGTGCTGGCCGGTGTCCTCATCGACGACGCGACGGCCCGGGCCGAAGAGGCCGCCAAACGCTCGGTCGGCGCCGAGGTCACTCTCGACGTGGACATGAGCCAACTGGCCGACACAGGACAGCTCCAGGCTCCGCGCATCGACGCCGCGACCGTCGACAAGATCGGCGCCCTGGCCGAGGTGCAGAGATACACCTACACGATCTGGGACCGTGCCCTCCTCACGGGCAGCAACAAACTGGTCGACGGCGGACCCAAGGACCCCATGGGCCTCGGCGGAACCATGGCTATAGGTGTCCTGGACTCGTCACTGCTGCCCGATTTCCGCAGCGGCAGGTCCACCCTCCTGTCCGGTGAGCACATCACCGCAGCCGACCAGGACGACAAGCCACTCCTGATCGAGGAGCGCCTGGCCCGACAGAACGGCCTCAGGACCGGCGACAAGATCACGCTCACCGGCAACGACGAGAAGACCACGGGCGAGTTCACCGTGGGCGGCATCTACCGCGACCCGCGCCCCACCACCGAAGCCGACGCCGAGTACGGCATCAGCCCGGCCAACATGATCTACGGATCGGTGGGCGGCCTCTCCGCGCTCGACCCCGAAGAGGACGGCCCGCAGAAGGTCGGCAAGGCCACGTTCCTCCTCCGGGACGCGGACCTGCAGGGCTCGTTCAAGAGCGGGGCGAAGCGGATCGCGGGCTCGGCACTGACCGGCTTCAAGCTCGACACCAACGACAAGGCCGTCCAGCAGATGACCGGGCCGCTGGGGAGCATCCGCTCCACGGCCACCCTCGCCATGTGGCTGATGGGCCTCGCGGGCGCCGCCGTACTCGTCCTCCTGGTCAACCTGGCCGTCAAACAGCGCCGCACGGAGTACGGCGTCCTGCTGGCGATGGGCGAGAAGAAGAACAAGCTCATCGCCCAACAGGCCCTGGAAATCGTCGCCGTCGCCGCGCTGGCCGTGGGCCTCAGCGCCCTGTTCACCCCCGCACTGACCCAGAGCGCCGGCCAGGCGCTGCTCGGCAGGGAAGCCTCCGCCGCCGAGCGCACACTCGACTCCTGGCAGCCTCCGGCCCCCGGCAGCACCGGAATCGACCAGGGCATCGACCCCGGCGACCGGCCCGTGGAGAACGCCGACCCCATCGACGAGATCACCGTCGCGCTCGGCCCGGCGGACCTCGCCGAGGTCGGCGGCGTCGGCCTCGCCATCGGCCTCCTCGCCACCGCCGTCCCGGCCGCGTCCGTCCTGCGGCTGAGCCCCCGCACCATCCTCACGAAGGGCAAGTGACCCGCCATGACCACGCCCCCCGCCGCCACGGCTCCGCCCCTCCTGCGCCTGGCAGGCGTCAGCCACACCTACGTGGGCCAGCGCCGCAGGACCACCGTCTTGAAGGACGTCGACCACACCTTCGAACGAGGCACCTTCTACACCGTCCTGGGCCCCTCCGGCAGCGGCAAGACCACCCTGCTCTCCCTCGCCAGCGGCCTCGACACCCCCACCAAGGGCACCATCAGCTTCAACGGGCAGAACCTCACCGACCTCGGTCTCGGCCGCTACCGCAACAAGCACGCCGCCACGGTCTTCCAGCAGTACAACCTCCTGACCTACATGACCGCCCTCCAGAACGTCACGACCGCCATGGAGATCACCGGCACGAAACCCGTCACCGGAACCCGCAAGGCCCGCGCCCTGCGGCTCCTGGAGGACATCGGCCTCGACAGGACGACGGCCACCCGCAACGTCCTGCGCCTCTCCGGCGGCCAGCAGCAGCGCGTCGCCATCGCCCGCGCTCTCGCCTGCGACGTCGACATCCTCTTCGCCGACGAACCCACCGGGAACCTCGACGAGGACACCGCCCAGGGCATCATCGGCACCTTTCGCGACCTCGCCCACGAGCAGGGCACCTGTGTCGTCGTCGTGACCCACTCCCAGCAACTGGCGTCCCAGTCCGACCGCGTCCTCAGCCTCCGCAAGGGCAAGCTCACGGAGCAGGTCAACAGCCGGTGAACTCCCGCGCCCAAGCGGCACTTTCAGCCGCTGCCGGTCCTCTGCCGTCGGTGTGCCTTGCGTTCAGTGACGACGCAAGGTCAGCTCACCGAGCCGAGCTGCTTGACGTTGTGCAGCAGCGGCTCCGACTCGATCCGCTCCACGCCGTCCAGCGGGCCCAGCTTCCCGGTCAGGTACCGGTAGAGCTCCGGCATGTCCCGGCAGACGACGGTGGCCTGTACGTTCGTCGGGCCGGTGGTGGCCGCCGCGAAGACGACCTCCTCGTGCTCGCGAAGTGCCGCGCCGACAGCCGCCAGCCGGGACGGGGTCACCGTCAGCCAGAGCAGGACGGGGGCGCGGAACCCGTACAGCTCCACGTCGACCTCCACGTCGGTGTAGAGCGCCCCGGACTCGAACAGTTCCTGCACCCGGCGCCGGGTGGTCGACTCCGGCCACCCGGCGGCGGTCGCCAGCTCCGCGTAGCTGAGCCGCCCGTCCCGGGCGAGCGCGTCCAGCAGGGGCGCGTCCGCGGGGGTGAGGCGCGCCGCCGGCCGGTCGCTGTCCTGCGGCGGCCGGGCCGGGGTCAGCGCGGTGATCTGTTCGGCGGTCAGTGCGTCGTCGTGCAGGTCCGGGCCGACCGCCCCGCCGACGAACTGGTGGATGACGCAGTGCGCGCTGACCGAGGTCACCCGTGGGGTCCGGGGCAGCTTCTGCAGCAGCAGGGTCTCCCGGTCGGCCGAGGCGGGCACCCGCGCGAGGCAGGCGACCTGGGTACCGCCGGAGGTGATCGACACCCAGCCGGTGTCCGGGCGGCGGGCCAGTGCGCCGGCGATCCGCGGCGCCGACTCCGGGGCGGTGCGCAGGCGGATCAGCCAGGTTTCGTAGCCCAGCCGGATGGGGTTGGGTACGCTGACCACCCGCATGCCCGCTTCGGCGTGCAGCCGGCGGTAGCGCCGGGCGACGGTCTGGTCGGAGACGCCGAGCACCGTTCCGATCTCCCGGTACCCGGCCCGGCCGTTGATCCGCAGCGCGTGCGTCACCTGCCGGTCGAGCTCATCGATTTCCACCACGTCAGCCTAGCGATTGTCGAGATCCGCAGGAATGGCGAAGAAGGCTGGGGAAAGCGGTGCGGTGAGCAGCATTCTGCGGTGCATGCGTAAATGGTCTCCACTGATCGCCGTCTGTCTCGGCACCTTCCTGCTGCTCGTGGACGTCCTCATCGTCGTCGTCGCCCTCCCGGCGATCTCCGACGACTTCCGGACGGACTACACCGACCTCCAGTGGGTCATCGACGGGTACGCCCTGTCCCTGGCCGCCCTGGTGCTCGGCGCCGGCTCGCTCGCCGACCGGTTCGGCCGCCGCCGTATCTACCTGATCGGCATCGGCGTCTTCGCCCTCTCCTCGCTGCTGTGCGCGCTCGCCCCGAACGAACAGGCCCTGATCGCCGCCCGGATCCTCCAGGGCATCGGCGGCGCGGCCATGTTCGCGTGCACCGCCGCCCTGCTCAACTTCACCTACCAGGGCCACGACCGGGGCGTCGCGTTCGGCATCTGGGGCGCGGTCAACGGCGCCGCCGCCGCGGCAGGCCCGCTCGCCGGCGGCCTGCTGACCGAACACCTCGGCTGGCGCTGGGTGTTCCTCGTCAACCTGCCGGTCTGCCTGGTCGCGGTCCGGTTCACGATCCGCGGGGTGAGCGAGTCCCGGGCGCCGCGCGGCGGCCGTCTCGACCTGCCCGGCACGATCAGCTTCACCGTGGCGGCGGCTGCCGTGACGTACGGCCTGATCCGCGCCGGTGAAGCAGGCTGGACCGACGGCGTGGCGCTGGCCGCGTTCGCCGCCGGCCTGGCAGCCCTGGCCCTGTTCCTGGTCGCCGAAGCACGCTCGGACCACCCGATGCTCGATCTGGCCCTGTTCCGCCGGGCGCCGTTCACCGTACTGATCGTCGCCGCGTTCCTCACCCAGGCCGCCGCCTTCGGCTACCTGCCGTTCAGCACCGTCTGGCTGCAGCAGGTGCTGGGCAACGGCCCCGTCGACGCCGGCCTGTACGGCGCCCTCCCGATGGCCGCCGCCTCGCTGGTCGTCGGCGCGGGCGCCGGCCGGGTCCTGCAGAGGATCGCCCCGCGCTGGACCGTCGGCATCGGCCTGCTCCTGATAGCCGCCGGCAACCTGCTCCAGGCCAGGATCGGCGTGGACAGCACCGGCGCGGTCCTGGTCCCCGGACTGATCGTGGCCGGACTGGGCGTGGGCAGCGTACTGCCCACGAACGCCTCGGCACTGCTGGCCGAGGTGCCACGCGAGCGCAGCGGGATGGCCGGCGGGGCACTCAACACGTTCCGCCAGCTCGGACTCGCACTCGGCGTGGCGGTCTTCGGGACCGTCTTCACCGACCGGGTCGCCGACGGGCACGGCACACCGGCCGCATTCGCCGACGGGCTCAACGCAACCCTGCGCATCGCCTCCGCAGCCGCCCTGGCCGCCGGAATCCTGGTGCTCGTCCTGCTCCGCAGGCGTCCCGCCGCGCCGGTCGCATCACCGGACCTGGAGGAGGTACAACCATCGGCTCGTCGATAGGGCTGCTCCGGCAGGGTGGCTTCAGGACGGAGAGCTCGGCATGTGCCTGCGTTTCCTGCACTCATGCCTCGCTCAGCCTTTCTTCGCGAGGCGTGAGGGCGCGGGCCCGCCTTTGATTCCTCACCCCTGCGAAAGTCGCCTGTCGGGCCGGATCCCGTGCCCGTCGACGGACCACAAGCCCTGAGGGGGACGGGGTGGGGTTGTCACCCGCCGTCGCGTGCCCGCCCCAGCAACTCCTCCAGGGTGTCCACCCCCGCGTCGGGTTCGGCCACCCCGGCCAGCGACCAGAAGAGCAGGGCAACGCCGATGGCTCCGGGGTCGGGGGCTCCGAGGGCTCGGTCGCCCACGTAGGCGGCGCGGCCCCGGCGGGCCCTGATGCCGGCGGTGGCCTGCGCGCCGAAGAGGGCGGCACGGGCTGTGCCGGCGAAGTCCTCCCCCGCGGTCAGGGCGTCCCGGGCCGGGACCAGCGCGTCGACCATGGTGCGGTCCCCCGGCTCCGCCTCGCCCACGCGCTGGATCGCGGCAAGGCCCTCGGTGACGCCCGTACGCCACCCCTCGCGGGCGTCTTCAGAGAGGGCCAGGGCACGGGCGATCTCCTGGAAGAGCAGGCCGATCAGGGGGCCGCTGGTGCCGCCGACCTCGTCGAGGAAGACCGAGGCGGCGACCGCGAAGGCGGCGTCGTCGGGGCGTTCGCCGAGCGCGGTCTCCACCCGGTCGAGCCCTTCACGGAGGTTGTCCCCGAAGTCGCCGTCCCCGGAGAGCTGGTCGAGTGCGGTCAGCGTGTCGTGCGCGGTGCGCGCGGTCTGCGCGTAGGCGCGCAGGACGACGCGGTGGTCGAGGCGGTGGTCGGGGGTCATCGTGTGGGCTCCGTACCGGCGAGGGGCTGGGTGACGGGGAAGGCCGGGGTCCGGGCGGGCGCGTGCCACCAGTCGAGCCAGCGCTCCCCGGGCGTGGTGAGGGTGAGGGAGAAACCGCTCATGTCCAGGGCGGGGACGAACGTGCCGACGAGTTGTCCGGCGACGCGCACACCATGGGCGTCCAGGAAGTGGCGTACCCGGTCGTGGACGGCGTACAGCTCCAGCAGGGTGGTCGCGCCGAGGCCGCCCACGAGGAGGAGGACGTCCTCGGAGCGCCGGGGCAGGCCGTCGAGCGCCTGCCGTGCCATGCGGTCGACGAGTTCCTCCAGCGGTGGACGGGTCACGGTCCACGCGGCGCGCTCGCCGTGGATGCCCACTCCGTACTCCAGCTCGTCGTCGCCGAGTTCGAAGGCGCGCCCGCCCCGGGCGGGCGAGGTGTGGGCGCGGGAGGCGACGGCCACACTGCGCGAGGCGGCGGCGATCTCGGCGCCGAGGTCCGCGAGTTCGTCGAGGCCGAGTCCGGTGTCCGCGGCCCCGCCGAGGAGTTTCTCGACGATGACGGTGGCCCCCGTACCGCGTCGGCCCGTCGCCGTGGTCTCGTCCTCGGTGGCGAGGTCGTCGTCGACCAGGACGCGGCGCACCCGGATGCCGTCGGCGCGCAGGCGCTCGGCGGCGATGCCGAAGTTGATGCGGTCCCCCGTGTAGTTCTTCACGATGTGCAGGACGCCGTCCTCGCCCGCGACGGCCCGTGAGGCCTCGTAGACCTGACGGTTGTGCGGTGAGGCGAAGACCCGGCCGGGGACGGAGGCGTCGAGCATGCCGCGGCCGACGAAGCCGGTGTGCAGGGGTTCGTGCCCGGAGCCGCCGCCGGAGAGGAGTCCGACGCGGCGCCGGGGGTCGCGGTCGTGGGCGGTGACGTAGAGCGGGTCCTGGTGGAGGTCAAGCAGGTCGGGGTGGGCCAGGGCGAGACCGCGCAGTGCGGCCTCCACGGGTGCCGTGTCGGGGAGGAAGAGGCGGTTCACGGGGTCGCGGTCCTTTCGGGGACGGGCGTCGGCAGCGGAGCCGGGGTGCCGGATTCGGCCTCCCCCGCACCGAGCCGGGTGGTGGCGAGCGCGGACAGGACCGCCACGCCGACGCAGTAGAGGATCAGCCAGCCCCAGTGGCCTCCCGCGGTGGCCAGCAGGGCCGTTCCGATGAGCGGGGACAGGCCGCCGCCGAGGGTGGCGCCGAACTGCTGGGTGACGGAGAGCCCGGTGTAGCGGACGTTGACGGGATACAGGTTGGAGAACAGCGCCCCCTGCGCGCCGTACATCGCCGCGTGGCCCACGCCGAGGCCGAGGGTCATGCCGAGGACGTACGCCCAGAACTGGCCGGTCTCGATGAGCAGGAAGAACGGCACGGCGAGAACGGCCTGGAAGAGGGCGCCGGCGATGTACACCTTGCGGCGGCCGATGCGGTCCGAGAGCGCCCCGAACAGGGGCAGGGTGCAGCATTCGACGGCGCACGCGACCAGGACGGCGAGCAGTACGGGCGTCTTGTCGCGGTCGAGTTCGGTGGTGACGTAGGTGATGGCCACCACGTAGTAGATGTTGAACAGACCGCTCTCCGCGATCTTGGCGAGGATCGAGAAGACGACGGTGGCCGGGCGCCTGGTGAGCACTTCCCGTACGGGCAGGCTCTGCACCTCGCGGTCGGCGCGCATCTTGACGAACTCGGGACTCTCGGTGATGTGGAAGCGCATCCACATGCCGACGCCGACGAGCAGGATGCTGGCGAGGAACGGCAGTCGCCAGGCCCAGTCGTCGTAGGCCCCGCCGGGCAGCGCCGCGTCCAGGGCGGTGACGAGTCCGACGGGGATCAGCACTCCCGCCGGGGTGCCGATGTGCACGAGGGAGGTGAAGAACCCCTGTCGGGTCCTGGGGCTGTATTCCAGTGCCATGAGGACGCCGCCGCCGTATTCGCCGCCCATGCCGAGGCCCTGGACGAGGCGGATGACGACGAGCAGGATCGGGGCGGCGATGCCGATGCTGTCGTAGGAGGGCAGCAGTCCGATGGCGAAGGTCCCCAGGCCCATCATCAGCATGGTGATGATCAGTACGTTCTTGCGGCCGAGGCGGTCGCCGAAGTGGCCGAAGAGGATGCCGCCGAGCGGACGGGCCGCGTAGCCGACGAAGTAGGTGGCGAAGGCGGCGAGCGTACCCACCAGGGGTGAGGCGTCGGGGAAGAAGATCTTGTCGAAGACCAGGGCCGCGGTCGTCGCGTAGAGGGTGAAGTCGTAGTACTCGACGGTGGTGCCCAGGGCGCTGGCGGTGACGACCTTGCGCAGGGACGACCTGGAGGCCGGCGCGGCGGCAGGTGCCGTGGCTGGTGTGGACATGCTCGCTCCATTGCGATGGCGGCTCGAATGCGATGGCGACTCGAAGACGCGGTCGGTGCCGTCCTCATCATGCGTGCGGGTCGGCGGTGACCGGAAACTGCGGTTCCGGTTTCAAGGGCCCGTGCTAGCATCTGATGCATCAGACATTACATCCGCATCCTGAGCGCGGCAATACGCAGGAGGACACGTGAAGGACATCCAGCTCGGCGGGATGATTTCCACCGTCGTCACACCGTTCGACGAGAACGACGAGGTCGACCTGGATCTGCTGCGCGGCGAGGTGAAGTACCTCCTCGGCCAGGGCGTCACCGCCATCTGCGCCTGCGGCAGCACCGGTGAGGGACAGACCCTCTCCCTGGAGGAGAGCGCGGCGATCTGCGCCACCGTCGTCGACGAGGTCGCCGGCCGGGTGCCGGTGATCGGCGGCGTCATCCAGAACTCGACCGCCCAGGCCAAGCGCTACTCGCTCGCCCTCAAGGACGTCGGCGTCGACGCCCTCCAGGTGACGCCCGTGCACTACGTCTTCTCGCCCTCGCCCGAGGAGACCGTGGCGCACTACCGGGAGATCGGCGAGGCGACCGACCTGCCCATCGTCCTGTACAACGTGGTGCCCTGGGCCCTGGTCCCCGTCGACACCATCGAGCTGCTGCGCGACGTTCCTCAGGTCGTGGCGATCAAGCAGTCCGGCGGCGACATGCACCTGCTCGCCGACCTGCTGCACCGCATGCGCGAGCGGTTCGTCATCCTCGCCGCACTCGACGACCTGCACTACCCGGCGTTCGTCATGGGCGCCCACGGCGCGCTCGCCGCGATCCCCACCGTCACCCCCGCGCTGAGCGTCGAACTCTGGGACGCGGTCCAGAACGGTGACCACGCGAAGGCCCTGAGCCTGCACGAACGCATCCTCACCGTGTGGCGGGCCATCGACGCGCCCAACCTCCCCGCGACACTGAAGGCGGCGCTCGAACTCCAGGGCCGCTCGCCCGGACTTCCCCGTCGCCCCTTCCAGCCGGCCACCGAATCCGACCGCGCCCGCATCCGCGCCGCGCTCCGAACGGCTAATCTGATCGATTAGATGTCACGTCCCACATCCTCGTGGGCGACCGTCGCACCAGACCCGACCAGAGGGGCGATCATGGCCACCACACCGGTCCGCAACCGTCGCGGACCCCAGCCCCTCGTCGTCGAGTCGATCTCCGAGCAGCTGTACTCGATCCTCTGCGCCCGCATCACCTCCGGCGAGTACGCCCCCGGTTCACGCCTCGACCCGGGGGCCATCGCCACCGAGTTCGGCGTGTCGCGCACACCCGTACGCGACACACTGGTCCGCCTCGAACACGACAGGCTCGTCGAGACACGTCCCCGCTCGGGTACGTTCGTGACCCGGCCGAGCCGTCAGGACGTGCACGAGGTCTGCCAGTTGCGCAAAGGGCTTGAGTGGCTCGCCACCGGTGTCGCCGCGGCGGCCATGCCGCTGAAACAGATCGCCGACCTCCGCGAGGAGGCCGTGGCCGCCCTCACGGCCGCCGAACGCGGCGACTACGAACCGTTCTTCGCCAGCGACACCCGCATCCACGGCGAGATCATCGCCAGCACCGGCAACAGCAGGCTCATCTCCGCCCGTGATTCGGTCGAACCCTTCGTGTACTGGCTGCGGGTCCTCGGCGCGACCGGCCCGCACCGCCTCGCCGGCTCCACCAAACGGCACCTGGAGATCCTGGACGCCATGGCGGCACGCAATGTGCCGGCCGCCCAGGAGGCCGCCGCAGTCCATCTCGCCGAGGTCGAGGAATGGACCCTGGCCGACATGGCCTCCCACAGCATCGTCACCTGACCCCTGAGCGCAGCTGAATCCCCCATCACGCGCAGCCGCGGCGTTCGGCGCCCCTCCCCGGCGGCGCACGACCCGTTGCGCGGCTGCCGTGCCGACGGCTCAACTGCCCAGCGGGAAGTAGCTCTTTGGATTGACGAAGGCCGGTGCGTGAGCTCCTAGGGTCGACCGGATGGGAATCGTTGACGGTAGGTGGCCGGGGTGCGACGGCGATGTAGGGCTGGTCGTACTGACACTTGTTCCGCCGCTGCTGTCGCAGCCGTACGCGGACCCGTCCGGGCCCGTCGTGGGTGGCACTGACCGCGTACGAAGCGGTGGCCGCCGTGGTCCTGGTGGTGCGACGGCGGCTGCCGGCCACTGCCCTCGTCGTGGGCTCCGGGGCGCTCGTGGCGGCGCTGGTCGCGGGCGCGGCACAGGGGGCGCGGCTGTCCCCGCTGGCCTTCCTGCCGCTCGCCGTGCTGCTCTACAACCTGGGCAGCCGCTGCACACGTTGGGCGCGAGCCGTGCCGGCGGCGGCCGGCAGCGCCACGTTGTTCGCGGCCGGCATCTGGGTGAACCGGGCGACGGCCGCCTCCCCCGAGTCCAGGGGCGGCGTGGACGTCCTCTCCGTGCTCGCTCCGATGCCGCTGGCCTGGGCGATGGGGTTCGCCGCGCGGACCCGGCAGACACTGCTCGCCGCGGCCGAACAGCGGGCGGCCGACGCGAGCCGGGCACGGGCCATGGAGGCCGAGAATGCCGCACGGCGGGAGCGGGAGCGAATCGCGCGCGAGATGCACGACATGGTCGCGCATTCGCTCACTCTTCTGGTCAGGCACGCGGAGATCCTGCGTTCCCACGGCGACGAGCTGCCCGGCTGGGCCCGTCCCCGGGTCGACGCCCTGGCCGCGGCCGGCCGACAGAGCAGCGGCGATCTGCGAGGCCTGCTGCGGATGCTGCGTGATCCCGCGGACGCGACCGTTCCGCAGCCGGCGCCCGGGTTCGGCGAGCTGGACGCCCTGCTGGACAGTCACCGTGCCGCGGGTGGAACCGTCGAGGTGTGCAAGGCGGACACACTGGAGTCGTTACCGGGGCCGGTACAACTGGCCGCATACCGCGTCCTGCAGGAAGCACTGGTCAACGCCCGTCGGCACGCGCCCGGCGCGCCGGTCCGGCTGTCCCTCGACCAGGAACCGACGCACCCGCGGTGCGAAGTCGTGAACGGCCGCATGCCGATCCGGCCACGGCCGGTGCGGGCGTCGGCCACGGCCGGATCGGCATGCGCGAACAAGTCGGAGCCCTGGGCGGCGAGTTCACCGCGGGGCCGACCGGCGACGGCGGCTTCCGCGTCCTGGCCACAATGCCGCTGGAGGACCTCGGTGGCTGAGCGGATCAGTGTGCTCGTGGCGGACGACGAGCCGGTCATCCGCGCCGGCCTGAGCGCGATCCTGGACAGTCAGGCGGACCTCACGGTGGTCGGCACCGCGGGCGACGGCGAGGAAGCCGTCGAAGCGTGCGCACGGCTCCGGCCGGACGTGCTGCTGATGGACATCAACATGCCGCGCCGCAACGGACTGTGGGCGCTCACCGAGCTGGGCCGCCGGAGACTGGTCGGTCCCGGCCGCTGCCGTGTCCTCATGGTGACGACGTTCGACCTGGACGAGTTCGTCGACGACGCGCTCGCCGCGGGGGCGTCGGGATTCCTGCTCAAGAACAGTTCGTACGAGGAACCGGCCGGGGCCGTCCGGGCCGCGGCGGCGGGCCACAGCGCGCTGAGCCCCCTGGTGACCCGCCGGATCATCGAGGGCCACCTCAACGGCCGGCAGCGGCCCAGCGGCCAGGAACTGGCCCGGCTGGAACACCTCACCGAGCGGGAACGCGACGTCCTGGGACTGATCGGGGAAGGACTGAGCAACGCCGAGATCGCCGAGCGCCTCGTCGTGAGCCTGCACACGGTGAAGACCCACGTCAGCCAGGTGCTCACGAAGGCGGGCTGCAGAAGCCGCGCGCAGGCGGCGGTCCTGGCCAGGAACGCGTTGTCGTCTCCCGCGACAGCCGCGCCATGGAGCGATGTGCCGGTCCTGCGCCGCTGGCTGAATGGTCCTTGTGCGCAGGGCCCGGCCGGCAGACGGCCGGACAGGGTGAACACCCCGGGCTCCCGGCGCACGAGGCAAACGTCAACCGGCAACCGGCAACCGGCATCCGTCATCCGTCGAAGGAATTCCCATGCCCGCTCAAGCGTCCTGCCATCGCCCTTCTCGCCGCCCCAGTGTCCTGCGCAGGACACTGGCCGTGGGGCTGGCGACGTGCACCGGCGCCTTATTCATGAGCTACTCGCAGCCATCGGCGGAGGCCGCACGTCTCTCGGACGGAGCCGCACACCTCTCGGGCGTGAAGGGTGAGGGGATGGTGGACGCGTCGGCCGACAGGACTCTGGGCGGCCTCGCGCAGAAGGCTGCGGACACCGGCTCTCTGGCCGTGATCGTCAGCGTCGGCACCGACCGGGGGAAAGCGCTGGGGACGGCCCGGCAGGCCGCCTGGACGAAGGCCGACCACCGCCTCGCCCCCGGCGACCGGTTCAGGGCCGGTTCCCACACGAAGACACTCACCGCCACCCTCGTCCTGCAACAGGTCGCCGAGCACCGCATCGGTCTCGACGACACGGTGGACAAGTGGCTGCCCGGAGCGGTCAGGGGCGGCGAGGACATCACCGTACGGATGCTGCTCAACCACACCAGCGGCCTGGGCGACTTCTTCCTCACGCCGCAGTTCCTGGGTTCCCTGACGGGCCAGGAGGAGCGGACCTGGACTCCGCGGGAACTCCTCGCGATCACCCCCGACCAGGACCCGCCGACCGCACCCGGTGAGAAATACTCCTACAGCAACACCAACTACGAAGCCCTCGGGCTGATATTGGAGAAGGCTACCGGTCGGAGTCTGGCCCGGCTGATAGAGCAGCGGATCACCAAGCCGCTGGGTATGAAGGACTCGTACCTGGCCACGAACGCGGACTGGACGTCGGACAGCCACGTGACGGGCTACGAGCCGGACGCCGAGCGCCTCAAGGCCATCCTGGCCGGGGTCGTGGACCTGCCCGACGGTGTCGGCTTCGCCGGTCCCGAGCGTCCCGGTGACGACGTCGACACGTCCGCCATCGACCCGAGTTGGTCACGGGCGGCGGGCGGCATGGTCTCCACCGCACAGGACTGGCAGCGCTTCCTCACCGCACTGATGTCCGGCGATCTGCTGCCCCCGGCCCAGCTGAAGGAGATGCGCACCACGGTCGACGCCCCCGAGGAAGGCGGACGCTACGGGCTCGGTCTGATGCGGATCAACACTGCCTGCGGCACCGTCTGGGGCCACACGGGCGGCCTGCCCGGCTACTCCAGCGAGATCTACACCGACACGAGCGGCCGGCGCAGCGTGGCCGTCCTGACGAGCACCAACTTCGGCATCAAGGAGGAACAGGCGGCCGCCGCGAACAAGAACCTCACCCAGGCCGCCATCTGCCTCATGCTGGGCAAACCGCAGCCGTAGCCTCCGCCTGGAGGATTGTGACTTCCCGGCGCCGGTCCCCGCTTCATCAACTCGCGTCCACAGCCAGCCCGGTGGCCCGGTAGCAGGATCGCAGTGGCTCGCCGACCGGGCCCCGCAGCCGCCGTGGCCGACGGTGTTCAGCGAGAGGATGCGGTGCATGACGTGGGCTACGACACCTCCGGACGTACGCAGTCCACATGCGCTGTTTTCCAGCCAGGATCAAGTCGGGCATGGCCCCTGGCCGCAGGAACACCTTCAGGCACCGGGCGATACTGCGGCGCATGAGTGCGGCACCTGGGCCGACTTGGGTATATCTCACACCCGGATCTGAGTATCCGACCCGGGACGCGGCGGCGATCCTGTGCCTAATATCGCCACGCACCGGGAAGATCGGGCGTGGTTTGCACGAGCCCCGAGGCGTAAAACGACCGGGGGTAAACCATGGCAAATATTCACGAAGCATGTCGAACTGTCGGGATGGGGACGGTCGTTGCGTTGGCTGTCGCCGCCCTTGCCGCCTGCGGCGGGGACGGTTCCGCTTCGGAGAAAACGGACAGGGACGGTAAGGGCTCGGCAAGTACCGGCGCCGGGAAGCCGGTCAAGAGCAGCCCGTCAAGAGGCCCGAGCCCGGACGCGGATGCGAGCGGCGCGCCGAGCACCGGCTTCACGGCGGACCCGCAACAGAGCGACGACGCCTACGACTTCACGCCCGACCCCAAAAAGGTCCCGAAGAACACCGCGCAGGCGCGCAAGCTGACCCGGAACGCCTCACTGACACCGGCTGACTGGACGCCCGGCATGGTGAAGCACGACCCGTACGAGACGGCGGGTACCTGGCCGGTTCTCGCTGATTCCTGCGTCTGGTCGCGCGGCGGCCTGCCGCAGCATGTCCTGGACAGCTACATCCGCCGGATCGACGTACCGGCGAAGGACGGCAAGGGCCGTGTGCAGGGTTCGGTGACGGTGACGGTCCACCGGACGGCCGAGGACGCCGACCGGGAGATGAAGGACACGGTCCAGCAGAGCTTCCGCTGCCCGGGGCAGGACCTTGGCGGCGGACAGCGGCTGGACGGCCTGATGTCGATGCACCTGGACCAGAAGGACATCAAGAACGCGGACGCCACCCTGTTCGAGGCGGGCAAGTACACCGGAGCCGGTTCGGGCGGGAAACGGGAGTACGTGTGGACGAAGTCCCGTATCGGACCGGTGACGACGGCCGTCTCGGTCAAGGGGGCCCAGGGGTACGAGACCACGGACCTCATCCGGCTGGCGGCCGAGGCGGGCGCCAAGCTCCTCTACCGGGTCGAGACGGAGCTGAAGTGACCGTTCCCGGCGGACAGCCGGCGCCCGGTGAGGCCGGCCACCGCCATGAACCGCTCTCCCACCGGCCGACCGCCGACAGATGACCACGCTCAGATCTCCAGGACGTCACCGCTGATGGAACCACTCCACTCCTCCGATCCGGCCCACATCGCCGGCTACCGCATCCTCGGCCGGCTCGGCGTCGGCGGAATGGGCGTGGTCCTGCTGGGCCGCTCCCAGGGCGGCGCGCTCGTCGCGATCAAGCTGATCCGGGCCGAGTACGCCGACGACGCCGCCTTCCGTACCCGTTTCCGCCGCGAGGTGTCGATCGCCCGGCAGGTCCGCAACCGCTGGGCGGTGCCGGTGGTGGACGCTGACGCGGAAGCGGCGGCGCCCTGGCTGGCGACCGAGTTCGTGCCCGGCCCCGCGCTGAGCGACGCGGTCGGAGCCGGGCCGCCGCTCCCGGAGCACAGCGTGCGGGCCCTCGGCGCGATGCTCGCCGAGGCACTGGAGGCGGTACACGCGGCGGGGATGGTGCACCGGGACGTCAAGCCGGGCAACGTCCTGCTCGCTCTGGACGGGCCCCGCCTGATCGACTTCGGTATCGCCCGCGCCCTGGACGACACCGTCCTCACCGCAACGGGCACGGTCGTCGGTTCCCCCGGCTTCCTCTCCCCCGAGCAGGCCCAGGGCCGCCGGATCGGCCCGCCCAGCGACATCTTCTCGCTGGGCTGTGTCCTGGCCTACGCGGCGACCGGCCGCCGCCCGTTCGGCAGCGGCCCGGTCGACGCGATGCTGTTCCGTACGGTCTACGACCCGCCGGACCTGGACGGCGTACCCCCGGCTCTGCTGCCCGTCGTCCAGGCATGCGTGTCCAAGGACGCGGAGTCCCGCCCGACGGCCGCGCAGATCCGGACGCGGTGGACGCAGGACGCGCCCGGGCAGAGCTGGCTGCCCGCGCCGGTGACCCATCTGATCGCGTCGCGTTCCACGCAGATGCTGAACCTGCCGGACATCGAGTCGACGCAGTTCGTCACGCCCCGGGACGACGCGGACACCCGTCCCGCACACTCCGAAGCCCCCGCACCCGGCCGGCGCCGCTTCCTGACCTACCTGGCCGCGGGCGGCGCGGTCCTCGCAGCGGGCGGGGCGACGACAGCATGGCTCACCGGAGCGGGGAACGACGGCGAAAACGGTTCGGACGGTGACAGAGGCACCGGTTCGGGCGGCAACGGCGGCGGGGCGAAGACCCGCCCGGTGCTGGGGATCGGCGTCCAAGCGGACCTGAGCGGCACGCAGAGCATCCGGGGCAAGGCACAACAACAGGGAGCTCAGCTGGCGGTCGAGGCGCACAACGCCCGTCCGGACGCCCCCTTCACCCTGAAGCTGACCACGGTCGACGACCGGGGTGACGAAGCGCGCGCATTGACCGCCGCCCGCCGGTTCACGGAGGACGCCTCGGTGGTCGCCGTCCTGTGTC
>NZ_JBHXTO010000021.1:0-97827 GCF_042677425.1 Streptomyces sp. NPDC127119
AGCCCAAGTACGTCCAGTACGCGGACTTCCGCCCGGCACACCGAGAGCACGCACCAGACGCCGCCCGGCCCGCCCTCCGGGCGGACGCCGGGAATGTGACGGCAGGCCCTAGGCGGGCGCGCGGGGGCCGGGCGGCGCGGGCATGCGAGAAGCCCCCCGCTTCCGCGAGGGGCTTCCCACCGTCTGTGCGCCGCCAGGGACTCGAACCCCGGACCCGCTGATTAAGAGTCAGCTGCTCTAACCAACTGAGCTAGCGGCGCCTGCCGACGTCGTAGACCTTAGCATCCTGATCGGCGGGAGGAAAAATCGATATCGGCGCCGCGGGGAAGGGCTCGGAGAGCCGCCGCCGGGCCGCTGACCGGGCCGCTCGCAGTGCCGCCCACAGCATGATCTCCGGCCCCGGCAGCCAGGGGGCGCGGGTGTCGGGGGCGACCAGCCAGCGGGAGCCGAGGTGGGTGGCGGGAGTCGGCTCCGGCGGCGCGAAGGGGACCGGGGCGGGCACGGTCACCGCGTCCCCCGTGCCGTGGCACAGCAGCGGCGGGATGGCCCGGCCCCGCTCCGAGGCGCCACCCGATCCCCACTCCTCCCACTCCAGCAGCGAGGGCAGGCGCTGCGCCGTGCCGGGAGCGGCGAACAGGAGTATCCGGCCCCGGTGGGCGGCCACGGGACCCGAGCCCGGCCCCTCGTCCCACAGCCCGTCGAGCATGAGGCGGCCGAACAGGGCGGGGGCGTTGACGACGTCGAAGGCGGACCCGCAGGCGAGGACCACCGGGGCGGTGGGGCGGTCCTCCCAGAGGACGCGGGTGCTACGCGGATACGTTCCTGCCGAGGCGAGCCAGGCAGCCCCCTCGGGAGTGACCCCGGTGACCCCGGCCCCGCCGTAGTTCCCATCGATGCTCATACCACCCAGGTCTACCCGCCGTGATCGCCCACTCCCGCAGAGTTGCGAGAACCCAGGACAGGAGAGGACAGGGTGGAGTATCTTGCCCACCTGGCATATGCCAAGCCCCTTGAGGGAACACACCCCCAAGAGGGGCGCGGGGAACGGCGCAATCTTTTGTCTTGAGGCGGCGCAGCCCCCAAGGGGCGCGGGGAACGGCGCAGTCTTGTGCCCTTAAGGGGCGCGGGGAACTGCGCGACCAGCCACGACGGACCCGCACCCGCCGAACACCCCCGCCGAACACCCCCGCCCGGGAGGGCGATCACACCGGATCCGCATACCCCTCCGCGTCGGCCCCCCGCAACAACTCCCGCCCGAACTCCACCATCTTCATCGCATAGTCCTCGGTCCACTCGGCCCGCGCAGCGACCTCCGCAGGGGTCAGCCGATCGAACCGCCGAGGATCCGCAAGCTGCGCCGCAGCCATCGCCTGGAACTCCACGGCCCGATCGGTCGCCGCGCGGAACGCGAGCGCCAACTCCGTGGAGCGCGCCAGCAACGCCAGCGGATCGTCTATCGACTCCAGGTCGAAGAAGTGCTCCGGATCGGTCGCCGCCTCCGCCGGCTCGAAGAGCAGCGGCGCGGGGCGAAGCCGCGGCTCGTTCCGACGCGGCGTGGGCTCCGCCATGACTTCTCCTCCTCGTACAGCGGTCGGCCCGTCCTTGTGGGCGGGCCACCGTCCATTGTCCCTTGACCGCGCAAGTGGGCCACCGGCTCCAGCGCACGCCCCCCGAACACCCTCGCGCGCGCTCCCTTACGGCTCCCACACCACGCGGTGTTCGGACAGATGCGAGAACACCGCGTGGTTCGCCTCCCAGCCGTCCGGGAACTTCACCGTGACGCCCAGCTGCACCGGCTCCGTCGACGGGTGGTCGTCCAGCAGGTCGGTGACACCGGCGCGGCACACGACGATGCAGGCGTGCCGGTGGCGTGAGGCCAGCACGCACAGGCGGCCCGTCTCCAGGTGGAAGGCCGTCGCGTCGGGCCGCCCCGACAGGGGGTGCAGGACGACGGTCATGTCGAACTCACGGCCCTGCAACCGGTTCGCGGTGTCGACCGTCACCTCGGGAACGCCCAGTTCGGCCAGCGCCGCCCGGACGGCCGCCGCCTGATCGCGATGGGCCGTGCCGACGGCGATGCGGTCGGCCGTCAGCGGGGCCGCGTCGGGGGACCGCTCCGAGGTCGCCGCGCCGCCCCGGTCCAGCAGCCGGCGTACGACCAGGGCGAGGGCCCGAATCGCCTCCGGGTCCGTACGCGGGGTGTGCCGGGCGGGCAGTTCCAGCAGGCCCCAGCCCGACTCGGCCGCCTCGTCGATGACGCGGTCGGGGCCCGAACCGTCCGACGGCACCGCGAAGGCGAGCCGCCGGTCGCCGTGGCCCGTGCCGCTGCGGAACGGCGTGAAGGGGTAGAACGCGGCCGAGACCAGCGGCGCCGCGGAGGCGGGGAGCCGCCAGGAGACCGGCAGCCGGTGCTGCGGCAGCTCCGGATTGTGCGCGAGGAGGGTCGTCACGGCCGAGGCCGAGGGGTCGTACGACAGGCCCGCCCACTGCTCCGAGCCGACGATCGCGAACGGGTCCAACTGGCCCGGGTCGCCCACGAACAGCGCCCGCTCGAACAGCCCGGCCACAGCCAGCAGCGCGTCCGACCGCATCTGGTACGCCTCGTCGACGATCGCGTGCCGCCACGGCTCGACCCCCTTGACGTGCGCCCACTTCGCGGCCGTCGAGATGACCACGTCGAGCCCGGCCAGGTCGCCCGCCTTCGCGGACTTGCGGACGTTCGGCAGTTCGTCGAGCGCCTTGTCGTACGGGTCGGAGTCGCTGCTGTGCAGGCGGCCGACGGGCAGGTCGGGGTTCTTCTCGGCGAGCCGCACCACCAGGTCGTCCACCTGGGCGTTCGTCTGAGCGATGACCATCAACGGGCGCCCCGCCTCGGCCAGTTCGAGCGCGGCCCGTACGACGAGCGTGGACTTGCCCGCGCCGGGCGGTGAGTCGACCACGACCCCGCGGTGCGCCCCGTGCAGGGTGTCGCGCAGGATCGCGTCGGTGGCGCGGGCGGCCTCGGCCCCCGGGTCGAACACGGTGGTCACAGAACGTCCTCCGGGGTCACGGCGTCGGGCTGCGGGGCGGCGTCGGTCTCTCCGGGCGGCCCGCCGTGCGTCCACGGCGTGTCCTCCGGCTCGGGCAGCTTCGCGCCGCCCCGCTGCTCGTGCTCGAAGAGCGTGAAGCAGAGCGGATCGCCCTTCTCCGGCACGGATCCGGGCTCGGGCTCCTTGCCGCGGCCCATCTTGTCGAGGATGCGCAGCACGACGAGGGCGCCGCCGGAACCGGGCTCCGCCGAGCCGCCGTCCTCCTCGGGCGGGCCGTGCGAGCCGTCCCGTTCGTACCCCACGAACTCCGCCGACTGCGGCTTGCCGCCGAGCGAGCGGTAGACCTTCGCCCGCTCCCCGAGATGCGGCCGGTCGTCCGTCCGTACGGTCACCAGGGGGCGCGGGGCGGCCCGCTTCCCCTCGCTGTACGCCATCACGACATCGACTACCTCACCCGCGAAGGCCTCGCCCCCGAGCCGGCGCCCGGCCATGACCAGCGGGTCGTCCAGGGCCTCCTGGGCCTCCAGCCGGGCCTGTTCGCGCTCGCGCGTGGCGAGCTTGTTCGCCGCCGTGACCGCGTCGTCGCGGCGCGGCTGCGGCGGTTCACCGGCGAGGACGCGGTCCCGGTGGCCGGTGAACGACCAGCGGTCGCGGGTCCACCGGTCGGCCGCGCGCGGGCCTTCGGGCAGGGTCCGCAGCAGGTCCAGGCCGTGCCACACCGCGTCCCAGGTGGGGCGGGTGCGGCTGGCCACCAGCTCGTGGATGTGCCGTTCGGCCGCGGTGAGTTCACCGAGCCGGTCGTCCGCCTCGACACCGTCCTCGGCGGCCGCGAGCGCCGTACGCGCGCGGTCGTAGCGCTCGATGGCGGGGGCGAGCAGCTTGTTGTCGAAGGCCGGGTCGGTGGCCGGTCCCGCGGGCGGGCACACGAGCTGGCCCTGGGCGTTCCGCTCCAACTCGGCCCGCAGCGCCGCGTCGGCGCCCGACTCGCCCTGCGGCGGATCGATCCACGCGAGCAGCGCGCCGAGATGCTGGTCCTCCAGGGAGGACTGGCCGGTGGCCCAGTGCCGGGACAGCGCGTCGGTGAGGGCCGTCAGCAGCGACGAACCCGGCACCCGCGCCCGCTCCCCGTAGTGCGTGAGCCACCGCCCGAGCAACGGCACGCGCGGCGGCGCGGGATAGGGGGTCTCCGGGTCCTGCTCGGCGGTGCGCCTGAACCGCATGGAACGCCCCAGCAGCCGTACGAGTTCGATACCGGCCCGGCCCGGGACGATCAACTGCGGTGCGTCCGCGCACAGTTCGACCTCGACCTTGACCCGCTTGCCGGTCTCCGGGTCGGTCTCGTTGCGCTCGGCGGCCTCGACGTCGTCCGCGTAGGCGTCGATGTACGGCAGGACGATGTCCGCGAGCTCGGCGAGGAACGCGAAGCGGAGGTCGCGGTCGCGGGGCTGCGGCACGACGAGGAGGCGGGGGGCGTCGCGATCCGTGCCGACCAGTGCGCCGAGCGGGGCGCCGGCCTCTCCCGCGGTGGTGAGCGGGACGAGGACCAAGGGATGGTCGGTGAGGTGGCGGTGGCGGACGGTGGTGAGGGGCTGGGCTCGGCCGGTGCTCACGGCTTCCAGCCTGGCGAGGGTGGTGATCAGGGTCATTTCGACCCCGATCGCCCGGATTGCTGCGCGGTTCGCTGCGCGGCCGGTGGTGTGTCGTCTGCTGCGCCGTCGTGGCTGGTCGCGCCGTTCCCCGCGCCCCTTGCGGGGCCTGGGACCTGGGGTTCGTTGTCGTCTGCCGGGCCGTTGTGGCTGGTCGCGCCGTTCCCCGCGCCCCTTGCGGGGCTGGGGGTGCCCAGTGTTTCCATGCGGAGCTTGGCCGCTCTGCGGAGGGTTTCTACCGTGGGGTCCGTGGGGTCGCCCGTGTGGCCGTGGGCCGCTGAGAGGACGTCGGTGACCGTGGTCAGGGCGCCGAGTTCGGCTCGGAGGGAGCGGCCCAGGGAGGTGACCTCGCCCTCGGCGCGGGAGTGGGCGCGGCAGTGGAAGGCCAGTTCGCAGGCGGCCAGGCACTCGGGGGCGTAGGTCGCCGGGACCGACTCCACCGCGGCCGTCAGCTCGGCGGCGGGGAGGTCGGGGGAGAAGCAGGTGCCCTCGGGGAGCGCGTCGGCGATGTCCTCGACACGGGTCAGACGGTCCAGCTGGCGGCGGGTCACCGAGCACTGCTTGCGGACGTCCACGGCCGACGCGGTGGGCAGGTTGGAGAAGTCCTTCGGGCAGACCAGCAGCACCGTGTGGTGGACCTCGGGCGCGGGGTCGAGCCGGGCCGCGACCTGCTCCAGCGCCAGGACGTACACCGCGGACTGGCGGGCCGCCGCGCCCACCTTGGCCGCGTCCGCCGAACCGTCCAGCATCGGGAAGGACTTGATCTCGACGACCGTCCAGCCGCCGTCGGGGTGCACGACCACCGCGTCCGGCTCCAGGAAGGCGGGGGAGCCCGCCACCTCCAGCGCGAGCAACGGGTGGTCGAGGAGCGTCCAGCCGCCCGCCGCGGTGGCCTCGCGCAGCGCCAGCGCCGTACGGGCCGTGCGTCCCTCGGGGCCACTGGCGCCGAGGTCGGGAACCGCGCCGCCGACCGGCGGTTCGGCCCCCGCGTCCAGCTTCTCGTGCACGAGCCGCAGCAGCTCCGCGCCCCCGTCGGCCTTGACCCGCGCCTCGAAGGCGTTGCCCCGCATGAACGCGAACTGCGACTGCCCGAAGGCCGACGGCGAGCCGAGCGCGCTCGCCAGCACCGCCTTGTTCACACCCGCGCCGTCGAGGATCGCGCGCCGGCGGCACCCCGGATTAGCCGCGAGCGCCGCGAGGGCGCGCGCGTCCAGCGGCTGCGGTGGGACGGCCGGGCCGCGCAGCTCAGCGAGCCGGTGCCGGAGTCTCGTCCCCCGAGTCGACGGGACTGGCTGCCGGTTCGGCTCCCGGCTCGGCGGCACCCGGGGTGGCTGGGACCTTGCGTTGTCGGGGAAGTCGCTCACCCGGGGAAGTCTGGCACCCTGCACTGACAATTGAGGAACTTGTGTCGTGCGGGCCGACCGGGGCAGCGGCCGGGGGACCGCCGAGGGCCGGTGCGAAGGGACGGATCCCGAACCGTGTCCGGAAGGTGTCCGCGAGCCGCAGCACCGGCCGGGTCAGCAGGAATCCGACGCCCATGACGGCGAAGCCCGCGACCGCGTCCAGGAAGTAGTGGTTGGCGGTGCCCATCACCACGATCGTCGTGATCAGCGGGTACAGGACGCCCGCGATCTTGGTGAGCCGGGTGCCGCCGTACATCCAGAGCATCACACCGCACCACAGGGCCCAGCCGCAGTGCAGGCTCGGCATCGCCGCGTACTGGTTCGTCATGCCGCCGAGTCCGCGGGGCGCGCTCGCCTCGCCGCCCCACCAGCCGTAGTCGCTGTACTGGGCCATCGTGTCGACGAATCCGTGGCTCGCCGACAGCAGCCGCGGCGGGCAGGTCGGCAGCAGGGTGAAACCGATCAGGCCCATGAACGTGGACGTCATCAGCCAGGTCCTGGCGGCCCGGTAGCGCACCGCGCGGGAGCGGAACAGCCAGACCAGGACGGCGGGCGTCACCATGTAGTGCAGTGACGCGTACCAGAAGTCCGCCGGGATGCCGAGCCAGGGCTCACGCGTGAACAGGCGGTTCAGCGGGTGCTCCGCGTTCAGGAAGAAGAACTTCTCCACCCGCAGGATCGCCAGGCCGTGGTCGACGGCATGGGTCACATCCCCGCGCGCGAGGAGCCGTCCCGCCGAGTAGGCCCCGTAGACCAACAGGATCAGGGGCAGCTCGGTCCACCAGCGGAGGCGGGTTCGTGGTGCCGCCTCGCTGACTGGTGCATCGGTCCGCAGCATCCGATTCCTCCCCCTCCTGCTCCCCCGCGCGCAGTGCCGCGGACCAATGTACGGTCTGTGCGCTTCCCTCGTGGGGGCGCCCCCGGTGCTCAAAGACGCGGAGATCGCCCGCCGGGTTGCTTCTCGCCCAGGTGCGCGATGATTGAAGTGATCCATCCCTCGTTCTTCCGCGGTTCACCCGCCCGAGTTTCCCCGAAAGGCCCTTTCATGGCACCGCGCATCCTGTTGGCCCGCCACGGACAGACGCAATGGTCGCTGTCCGGCAAGCACACCGGCAGGACCGACATCCCTCTCCTGGACGAGGGCAGACGCGGCGCGAAACTGCTCGGCGAGCGCCTGCACCGGCCGCCGCTGGACGGGCTCTCCGGAGTGGAGGTCCTCACCAGCCCGCTGGTACGCGCGCGTGAGACGTGCGAGATCGCCGGCTTCGGCGGCCGGGCGACCCCCTGGGACGCGCTCATGGAGTGGGACTACGGAGCGTACGAGGGGCTGACCCCCGACGAGATCCGGGCCGACCGCCCCGACTGGCTGATCTGGCGGGACGGTGTGCCCGGGGGCGAGACCCTCGCCGAGGTCTCCGCGCGCGCGGACGAGGTCGTCGAGCGGGTCCGCGCCGGGGAGCGTGACGTGCTGGTCTTCGCCCACGGCCACATCCTGCGGTCGATCGGCGCCCGCTGGCTCGGCCTGGACATCGACTTCGCGGCCCGGGTCCGCCTCAACCCGACGTCCCTCTCGGTCCTGGGCTGGGCCTACGGAGAGCCCGCGATCGAGACCTGGAACGACTGCGGCCACCTGATCCCGTAGCCCGTAGCCCGTAGCCCGTAGCCCGTAGCCCGTAGCCCGGTCACGGCCTGGCCCGGTCACGGTCTAGGCCGGTCGCGGCAGCGCTCCGTGCCGTTCCAGGAAGTCCGACACCCCCGAGGCGCGGCGGTGCGGCAGCAGCACCCTGGCGGTCCCCGCCAGCATGGTCTGCACCCGGGACGACTGGACCTCGTCCAGCAGGTCCAGGACGCGCAGCCCGGCCGCGGCGGCCTCGTCGGGGTGCCCGGCGCGGGCCAGGTCGTCGGCGAGCTCGGCCGTGTACAGCGCGAGGTTGCGGGTGAAGTGCGGGTCCTGGAGCCGGGTCGCCCGGCGGGCCTGGTGGGCGGCGCGCTGCCAGTCGCCGAGCGTCGACCAGCACTGCGCCTCCAGGCCGGCCAGTTCGGCGTCTCCGTAGAAGCTCATCCACTCCGGATCGGCGTCGCAGGGCCCTCGCCCGTACAGGGCCTGCGCACGTGTCAGTGCCTGTTCGCAGCCCGTCCGGTCGGCCAGCCCCGCCCAGCCGCCCGCCTCGCGCAGCGCGAGCAGCGACAGGAGCCGGGCCGAACCCAGGGGGCGCGCCGCGTACTGCGCCGCCTGGGCCGCCCGTACCGCCTCGCGGGGCCGTCCCGCGTCCCGGGCGAGGAAGGACGTGTTGCAGAAGGCGTGCGCCTCCAGGGCCGGGTCTCTGGCCACCCGGGCCGTCGCGAGCGCCTCCGCGTAGTGCGAGCGGGCGTCGTCGAACCGCCCCGAGTCGTGCGCCAGCCAGCCGACCGAGATGGCCAGCTCACCGGCCCCGGTGTGCAGCCGGTCGGCGGTCGCCTGCCGCGTGGCGCCGGCGTCCAGCAGGGCGTACGCGGCCCGCAGTGGAGCCGCCGCCCTCCGGTACAGGCCGTCGGCGCCGTGCCGGTCGTCCAGCACGCGGATCTTGCGGACGGCGTCCTCCAGCGCCCCCGCCTCGGCTTCGCCGGCGCGGCGCACGGAACGCGGCGCGGCCTCGGCCGTGCCGCCGAACGCGAGCCCCCAGGGGCCCAGTGAGACGGCTGCCACCGTGGCGGTACCGCCGCTCATGAATGCGCGACGTTGCACGTCGCTCTCCTCGTGGTTCTGATCGTCGATCTCGTGCGGGCCGTACGGGTCGTGCGGGTCGTGCGGGGCGTACGACGCATGCGGCTCGTGTGCCGTTACATACGGCTCGTACGCCCCGTTCGTCTCATGCGGGGCGGACAGTGGGCTCGTGGTGCGTGGAGCGGGCGCCACCTCGGCGGTGCGCGCCCCCCGTCCACGTACCGCCGAACGGGGCACGAAGCCCAGGTCGGTCAGTGTCCGGCCGGGGAACATGTGCAGGAAAACCCGTTCGTACGCGTAGTTGGGACAGCGGATCTCGCCCGCCTCGACCCGCCCGATGTAGCGCGCGTCGCAGCTGACCCGTTCGTCGATCTCCAGGGCCGCCCGCCGCACGGCGGCGGCGAACTCGCCCGGCGAGCGCTGCCCGCGCAGGCGCCGGAAAGCGAGGTTCGGCCGTGGCGGCCGAGGTGGTCGAGGTGACTGGGACGACGAGGTCGTCGGTGACGACGCCATGGCCGGGCCCTCTCTCGCGAACCGTCGAACCATGCCGGAACCGGAGCGAGTTGATCATGCGAGCGATCGGGCCGCACCTGTGTTTCCGGCGGGCACGAACGTACCCGCTGTGATGAGTCGACCACACGGGGTTTGGCTACAAAACGGATATCTCATCCCTGATCTGCCATGAACTGCCATCCTTTGCGGCCGAGTTTCGCCGTAGCCGTTGACGCTGTGCAGCGTTGAACCATGTGGTGTGCTCGATCGAGGAGGGGTTCCGTGGTGGAGGCCAGGATGGAGACCAGGCAGAGCGAAGGCCGCGGGGACCCTTGTGACCTTGTCACCGTGCCCGCGCGGCAGGGGCTGGAGGCCGTCGACATTCTGCGGCGGGGTGCTCCCGCCGAGGCCGTCGGGCCCGTTCTGCACGACGACAACTGCGACACGCTGGGGTTTCTGGTGCCGCCCGGTACGGCTTCCGCGTGGGACGTCCCCGGCAGTACGTGTACGCGGACCGACGGGCGGGGGGTCCGGTTGGCGCCGCCCGAGCCGCCCGTCGAGGGCTCGGACTGGCTGCTGCCGCCGGGGGAGGCGGAGCTGGCGACGGATCCTGCGGTGTTGCGGGCGGCGTTGGGGGAGGCGGCTCGGTTGATCGAGGCCGCGGACAACTGCCGTTGAGGTGGGCCGGGGGGGCGTGGGGCTTGGCGTCTCGTCGGCGGGTGCGGGTTCGTTGTGGCTGGTCGCGCCGTTCCCCGCGCCCCTGAAAGACAAAAGACTGCGCCGTTCCCCGCGCCCCTTGGGGCTGCGCCCCCTCAAGGCGAGAGACTGCGCCGTTCCCCGCGCCCCTTGGGGGCTGCGCCCCCTCACGACGAAAGATTGCGCCGTTCCCCGCGCCCCAAAAAGCCAAAAGACCGCGCCGTTTCCCGCGGCCCTTGGGTGGGCCGGTGCTGGGGTGGGTTTGTTCGGCTGGTCGATAATGGGGGGATGGGTAAGGGGAAGAGTCGGCGTGTGGTGAGTGCGGCCGTTGCCGAGGAGGTCGACGGGGGGCTTGCCGAACTGGTGCCCGATCGGGAGCGGGCGCGCGGGTGGACCCTGCTCATCGACGGGGCCCCGCAGTCGCATGTCGACCTCGACGACCCGGCGTATCTGAGCTTCGAGTACCAGCGCCGCCTCGGGCACGTCATCGACCTCGTCGCCCCGCCCGGCCGGCCCGTGCATGCCGTGCACCTCGGCGGTGGCGCCCTCACCCTCGCCCGGTACGTGGCCGCCACCCGCCCCCGCTCCACCCAGCAGGTCGTCGAACGGGACGCGGCGCTCGTCCAACTGGTGCGGCGCGAACTACCGTTGGACCCGAACGCCCGGATCCGGGTGCGGTCCGTCGACGCACGCGAAGGGCTCGCCAAGGTGCCGGACGGCTGGGCGGACCTGGTCATCGCCGATGTGTTCAGCGGGGCGCGCACGCCCGCGCACCTGACATCCGGAGAGTTCCTCACCGAGGTGCGCAGGGTCGTGAAGGCCGGTGGCCTGTACGCCGCCAACCTCGCCGACGGTCCGCCCCTGGCGCATCTGCGCGGCCAGATCGCCACCGCGGCCGGCGTCTTCCCCGAACTCGCCCTCGTCGCCGACCCCACGGTCCTGCGCGGCAAACGCTTCGGCAATGCGGTCCTGGTCGCCTCCGACCAGCCACTGCCGGTCGCGGAACTGACCCGCCGAGCGGCCTCCGACCCCCACCCGGCCAGGCTCGAACACGGCAAGCAACTGAGGGACTTCACCGGCGGAGCAGCCCCGGTGACGGACGCGTCGGCAGTGGCGTCCCCCGCACCTCCGCCGTCGGTTTTCCGGTAGGGCCAAGGCGTAGCGGGCCCGTCTTTCAGGGGCGCGGGGAACTGCGCGACCAGCCCCCACCGGGCCGCGGACAGAACAAGAACCCTCAGTAATCGTTCACTTCGACCCGCGGCGCCGAGTCGTGCCACGTACAGAACACCGACACCCGATCCGCCCCGGACGAGAACTCCACCCGAATCCACGTCTCCGTCTTCCACACCTGCATCGACCACCCGGACGCGGGCGTCGCGGACACCAGCGACGCGGACGTCTTCCCGAGGTCGAAGACGGCCCGCCCCCCGTCGGTGTCGTAACTCTTCACCTCACCGGAGGCCCCCGCGCTCGGCGAAGCCGCATTCGCCGGCTTCGAACGCGACGCCGACGGCGACGGTGACGACGAAGCCGAGGGCGCGGCCGGAGAAGAACCGCTCGCGCGCGGCGACGGGCTCTTCGACGGCGAGGCCGCTGATCCCGCCGGTGGCTCCGGCCGACTCGTCGAGGACGACAGCGGTTTCGCCCCCTGCGCGGTCCCGTCCGCCGCGATCGGCAGGGCCCGCGGCGGATCGTAGGCCGTCCCCGTCATGACCGAGTGCACACCCCACCACGACAGCGTGACCGCCGCGCCCGTGGCGAGCGACCAAGCCAGTACGTGTACGAGTCCTCTGCGCATCGCGGGCCATCCTGCCCCACGAGCCCCGTCCGTGTCCCGTCCGTGTCCCGTCCGTCCACAGGCCTGGGAGTTGTCCACAGGCCCAGGACCCGGTCCGCCGGATTGGCGTACGGTGCGGCGCATGGCAAGTGTGCTCGTGGTCGAGGACGACCAGTTCGTACGCTCCGCTCTCATCCGGCATCTGACCGAGGCCGCGCACACGGTGCGCAGTGTCGGTACGGCCCTTGAGGCGTTGCGCGAGGTCGCCCATTTCCGTTTCGACGTCGTGATCCTGGATCTCGGCCTGCCCGACCTGGACGGGTCGGAGGCGCTGAAGATGCTGCGCGGCATCACCGACGTGCCCGTGATCGTGGCGACCGCGCGGGACGACGAGACGGAGATCGTCCGGCTGTTGAACGACGGCGCGGACGACTATCTGACCAAGCCGTTCTCGGTGGAGCACCTGTCGGCGAGGATGGCGGCGGTCCTGCGACGGGCCCGGTCCTCGGCCGCCGAGCCACCGCCCTCGCCCCAGCTCAGGGTCGGCGGCCTCGCCATCGACCCGCTGCGCCGCCAGGCCGAACTGGACGGCGTACGACTGGACCTGACCCGGCGTGAGTTCGACCTGCTGGCCTTTCTCGCGGGGCGGCCCGGTGTCGTCGTGGCACGCAAGGAACTGCTGGCCGAGGTGTGGCAGCAGTCCTACGGGGACGACCAGACGATCGACGTCCATCTGTCGTGGCTGCGGCGGAAGCTGGGCGAGACGGCGGCCCGGCCGCGCTATCTGCACACCCTGCGCGGGGTCGGCGTGAAGCTGGAGCCGCCGGGCCAGGGCGGGCTGCGCGGTCCGGCGGGCTCGGAGCCGGCGCGATGAGGTGGGCGCTGGTGAAGGTCTGTGTGGCCGTCACCACGATGGTCGTGGTGGCGTTCGCGGTCCCGCTGGGCCTGGTGATCAGGGAGATGGCGAGGGACCGCGCGTTCTCGAACGCCGAGCGGGAGGCGGCGGCCATCGCCCCCGCGCTGTCGATCACCACCGACCGGGCCGAGTTGGAGCGGGTCGTCGCCTCGGCCGCGTCGGACGCGGGCATGGCCGTGCACATCCCCGCAGGCGGCGGCAGCGGTGACAGTGGCGGCAGCGGCACCACCGATGCCGCCGATGCCACCGGTGATGCCGGTGGCTCCGGTGCGAAGCAGCAGGCCGTCGACATCGGGCGGCAGCGCGCCGCGGACAAGGACATCGCCACGACCCGGAAGCTGGGCCGGGCCTCCACCACCGAAGTGCCGGGCGGCTCCACGCTGTTGCAGCCCGTCGCGCTCAGCTCGGGCGCGATCGCGGTCGTCGAGGTGTACGTCCCCGAGGCGGAGGTCAGCAACGGCCTGGGCACCGCCTGGGCCGTCCTCGCCGGGGTCGGGGTGGCGCTGATCGTCGGCTCGGTCGCGGTGGCCGACCGGCTCGGCGTCCGGATGGTGCGGCCCGCGCAGCGCCTGGTGGAGAGCGCGCACGAACTGGGGGAGGGGAAGCTGGGGGCGCGGGTGCCCGAGGAGGGGCCGACCGAACTGCGGCTCGCGGCGGTCGCCTTCAACTCGATGGCCGACCAGGTCGTACAACTGCTGGCGAATGAGCGGGAGTTGGCGGCCGACCTCTCGCACCGGCTGCGTACGCCGCTCACCGTGCTGCGGTTGAACGCGGCCTCGCTCGGTGACGGGCCCGCCGCCGAGCAGACCCGGGCCGCCGTCGCCCAGCTGGAGCGCGAGGTCGACACGATCATCCGCACGGCCCGGGACGCCAAGCCGAAGACCGCCGCGATCGGAGTCGGCGTCGGCTGCGACGCGGCCGAGGTCGTCCGGGAGCGGATGGACTTCTGGTCGGCGCTCGCGGAGGACGAGGGACGCAAGGTGCGGGTGGCCGGGGTCGACCGGCCCGTACGGATACCCGTGGCCCGCGCCGATCTCGTCGCCGCGCTCGACGCGCTGCTCGGGAACGTGTTCCGGCACACGGCCGAGGGCACGGCCTTCGCGGTCGACGTGCACAACGGCGAGGACGCGGTGATCGTCCTCGTCTCGGACGCGGGCCCGGGGATAGCCGACCCGCAGGCCGCGATGGCCCGTGGCCGCGGTTCCGGCGCCGACGGCTCGACCGGGCTCGGTCTGGACATCGTGAGCCGGCTCGCGGAGTCGACGGGCGGAGACGTGCGGATCGGCCGGTCCGTCCTGGGCGGCACCGAGGTCAGGATCTGGATCCAGCTGGACGGGCGCGAGCCCGAGCGGCGCGGCCACCGGGGCTCGGTGCGACGGCGCAGGCCCGCCGCATTGGTCTCGACCTTTAACCGTTCCCGATCCCTTCCTTAAGCGCACCCTAAGAACCACAAGCCCCGTCCGGATCAGGCGTTTTGCCGGTTTCCGGCTCGCTAGCGTGCTGCCGCACCCCCACCCTCGGTCCCGTTCACGGGAAACCGGGGCTCCGTACGGCGAAGGCAGGCACGCGATGAGCACGCACCGGCGCATGGCCAGTGGCAGGAACAAGGCGATAGGCGGCGTGGTCGCCGCGGCCGTGGTCGGCGGCGGAGCGCTCATGTTCTCCGGTACGGCACAGGCGGCGGGCGTCGGAGCCGCGTACACGAAGACCAGCGACTGGTCGACGGGCTACACCGCGCAGTACGTCGTGGCCAACGACAGTGCCGGTGCGAAGGCGGACTGGACGCTGGAGTTCGACCTGCCGTCGGGCGCCGAGCTCAGCTCGCTGTGGAACGCCGAGTCGAAGGTGAGCGGCCGGCACGTCACCGTGAAGCCGCCGTCCTGGGACAAGGACGGGCTCGCCAAGGGCGAGTCGGTGACCGTCGGTTTCGTGGTGCGCGGCTCCGGCGACCCGACCGGCTGTCTCGTCGACGGCGCCAAGTGCTCGGTGGACGACGGCGCGACACCGGAGCCCACCGGCCGCCCGACGCAGACCTCGTCCCCGTCGCCGGAACCGACGAAGGCCACCGCCACCCCGACGGCCACGCCGACC
The DNA here is from genome assembly GCF_042677425.1 of Streptomyces sp. NPDC127119. Lineage (NCBI taxonomy): Bacteria > Bacillati > Actinomycetota > Actinomycetes > Kitasatosporales > Streptomycetaceae > Streptomyces > Streptomyces sp. NPDC127119. Next base: position 14,755 of record NZ_JBHXTO010000021.1, read on the forward strand.
GCCACGGCCACCGCGACCAAGAGCCCGACCGCCACCCCCACGCCCTCCGGGACCACCGGCGGCGGCACGGCCGCCGGCGCAGGCTTCGCGCCCTACGTCGACACCTCGCTCTACCCCGCCTTCGACCTGCTCGCCCACTCCGCGGCCACCGGGGTGAAGGAGTACAACCTCGCGTTCGTCACGGACGGCGGGGGCTGCACCCCCAAGTGGGGCGGGGTGACGGACCTCGCAGGCGACGCGGTCGCCGCGCAGATCGGCGCGCTCCGGGCCAAGGGCGGTGACGTCCGCGTCTCGTTCGGCGGCGCGTCCGGCTCCGAGCTGGCGCTGAACTGCTCGTCCGCGGACGCCCTCGCGGCGGCGTACGGCAAGGCCGTGGACGTGTACGACCTGACGAAGGTCGACTTCGACGTGGAGGGCGGCGCGCTCCCGGACAAGGCGGCCAACACCCGCAGGGCGCAGGCGATCGCGAAGCTGCAGGCCCAGCACCCGGGCCTGGACGTCTCGTTCACCCTGCCCGTCATGCCGGAGGGCCTCACCCAGGACGGTGTGAGCCTGCTCGCCGACGCCAAGGCGAACGGCGTGGGCATCGCCACGGTCAACATCATGGCGATGGACTACGGACCGGCCTACAGCGACGACATGGGCACCTACGCCGAGCAGGCCGCCACCGCGACCCAGGCGCAGATCAAGGGCGTCCTCGGGCTCTCCGACTCCGCCGCCTGGAAGGCGGTCGCCGTCACCCCGATGATCGGCGTCAACGACGTCGCGTCGGAGATCTTCAAGGTCGAGGACGCCACCCAGCTCGTGGCCTTCGCCAAGTCGAAGGGCCTCGGCTGGCTCTCCCTGTGGTCCGCCACCCGCGACAAGCAGTGCGCGGGCGGCACCAAGCCCACCGCCGACGCCACCTGCAGCTCGGTCCTCCAGGACGCGAACGCCTTCTCGAAGGCCTTCGCCGCCTACAAGTAAACCCCCGCTGACACCACGTGAGCGGTACCCCCGAACGCCCCCGCAGGAGGTCATGCCCGCGCGGGGGTCGCGCGCCCCGGCCGGCCTTCCCCCCACCCGGCCGGGGCGCGCGTGCACGCGTACGCGGGGCGCGGCACTCCCCTCACCCTGTGCCGCGCCCCGCCCCCGCCCGCTTCCCCCAGGAGGGGCGTCTACGCGGTCACTCGGCCGGGCTCACCGGCGGCAGCTCGCCGGTGCGGGCCGCCTCGCGGTACCACAGGGCGCTCGACTTCGGGGTGCGCGCCTGCGTCGCGTAGTCCACGTACACCGCGCCGAAGCGCTTGCCGTAGCCGTACGCCCACTCGAAGTTGTCCATCAGGGACCACAGGTAGTAGCCGCGTACGTCCGCGCCCTCGGCGATCGCACGGCGGACCGCGCGCAGGTGTCCGTGCAGGTAGGCGATGCGCTCCGGGTCGTGGACGCGGCCGTCCGGGTCCGGCTTGTCGTCGTAGGCGGCGCCGTTCTCCGTGATGTACAGCGGCAGGCCCGGCACCTCCCGCGTGTAGCGCATGATCAGGTCCTGGAGGCCCGACGGGTCGATCGTCCAGCCCATCTCGGTGCGCTCACCGGGCGTCTGGTGGAAGGCCACGTCGTCCGCGCCCGGCCAGGGGGAGGACGAACTCGCCCCGTGGCCGTCCGCGCGCGGTCCCGAGGCGTCCGCCGGGGCGGCCGACACCAGCGTCGGCGTGTAGTAGTTCAGGCCGAGCGCGTCCAGCGGCTGCTTGATCAGGGCGAGGTCGCCGTCGCGCACGTACGACCAGTCCGTCACCGAGGCCGTCGCGGCGAGGAGGGTCTCCGGGTACGCGCCGTGCAGCATCGGGCCGTGGAAGATGCCGTTGGCCAGGTCGTCGATCCGCTGGACCGCCGCCAGGTCGGCGGGGTCCCGGGTGAGCGGCCTGACCACCGAGGAGTTGAGGCTCACCGCGATGGAGTTGCGGGCGGGCATCGCGGTGCGCAGGGCCTTGGTGCCCAGGCCGTGTGCCAGGTTGAGGTGGTGCGCCGCCCGCAGGGAGGCCTCGTGGTCGGTGCGGCCGGGGGCGTGCACACCGGACGCGTACCCGAGGAACGCGCTGCACCAGGGCTCGTTGAGCGTGATCCACTGTTCGACGCGGTCCCCGAGTGCCTCGCCGACGATCTGCGCGTACTCGGCGAAGCGCAGCGCGGTGTCGCGCTCCGGCCAGCCGCCCGCGTCCTCCAGCTCCTGGGGGAGGTCCCAGTGGTAGAGGGTGATCGCGGGCTTGATGCCGTGCGAGAGCAGCTCGTCGACCAGGCGGCGGTAGAAGTCGAGGCCGCGCTGCACGGCGGGCCCGCGGCCCGTCGGCTGCACCCGGGACCAGGACACCGAGAAGCGGTACGCGGTCAGGCCGAGGTCCGCCATCATCGCCACGTCGTCGCGGTAGCGGTGGTAGTGGTCGTTGGCGATGTCGCCGTTCTCGCCGCCCGCCGTCTTGCCGGGCGTATGGCTGAAGGTGTCCCAGATCGAGGGCGTACGTCCGTCCTCCCGCACCGCCCCCTCGATCTGGTACGCGGAGGTCGCGGAGCCCCAGAGGAAGGCGGGCGGGAAGGTCACGGGCGTTTCGGACTCGGGCATGGAAGCGCTCCCATGGGAGGAAGGTCGTAGGAGACCGGGGAATGTGAGGTCGGGGAGCGGGGGCGAGGCGGCGGCGGCTCGCCCCCGTCGGCGCGGGGCGCGGGTCAGCCCTTGATCGCGCCCTGCATGATGCCGCCCACGATCTGCTTGCCGAACAGCAGGAAGGCGATGAGCAGCGGCAGGGTGCCGAGGAGCGCGCCCGCCATGATCACCGCCTGGTCGGGCACATAGCCCGTGCCGAGCGAGTTGAGGGCGACCTGCACGGTGGGGTTCTGCTGGTTGAGCGCGATGATCGGCCACAGGAAGTCGTTCCAGGCCATCACGAACGTCAGCAGGCCGAGCACGGCCATCGCGGGCCGCGCCGCCGGGAAGACGACGTGCCACACGATGCGCAGACTGCTCGCGCCGTCGACCCGCGCCGCCTCGATCAACTCACTGGGCAGCGCCTGGATCAGGTACTGCCGCATGAAGAACGTACCGAAGGCGCTGACCAGGGTCGGCAGGATGACCGTCTGCAGCTGGTTGGACCAGCCCAGCTCGCTCATCCACAGATACAGCGGTACGACGGCCAGCTGCGGCGGGATCATCATCGTGCCGATGGTCAGCAGCAGCAGGACGTTCGAGAACTTGAACCGCAGCTTGGCGAAGGCGAAGCCGGCGAGCGTGGAGAACAGGACCGTACCGACGGTGATGGTTCCGGCGACGATCGTGCTGTTGACCATCGCGGTGCCGAGGCCGCCCTCCTCCCACGCGCTCTGCAGGTTCTTGAAGAGGTTTCCGCCGATCCACAGCGGCGGCGGGGTCTCGGCGAGCCGCTGGTTGGTGCGCGAGGCCGCGACCACCGTCCACAGCAGCGGCGCCAGCGAGACGAGCGCGAAGACCGCCAGGACGACGTACGTGAGGGGCCCCGCGTGCAGTTGCTTGCCCGCGCCCATGAGCCGGCGGCGCCCGGAGCCGTCCCGGGCGGCCTTCTCGGCCGCGTCCATCGGCGCCTGAGGGTGCGTCAGTTCGCTAGTGGTCATTGGGACTTCCTCAGCCGTCGGGTGATCAGCAGGTTGACCGCGGCGACGATCAGCAGGATCAGGAACATCGTCCAGGCGATCGCGGACGCCTTGCCGAGGTTGCCGATGATCCAGCCCTGGTCGTACATGTACAGGCCGAGCGTCTGGTACTGGTGCTCGGAGCCGCCCTTGGAGCCGCTGACCCCGCCGAACAGGAGCGGTTCGCCGAACAGCTGCGTCGCGCCGATCGTGGAGACGACCACCGTGAACAGGATGGTGGGCCGCAGCATCGGGATCGTCACGTGGCGGAACTGCTGCCAGCGGCCCGCGCCGTCCAGCGCCGCCGACTCGTACAGGTCGGCGGGGATCGCCTGCATCGCGGCGAGGTAGATCAGCGCGTTGTAGCCGGTCCACCGCCAGATCACGATGGAGGAGACGGCGAACTGCGAACCCCAGGTGGACTCACGCCAGTTGATCGCGTCGACCCCGACGAAGTGCAGCAGCCAGTTGATCATGCCGCCGTCCCACGAGTAGAGCAGGACGAACACCAGCGTCGCCGCCGCCACCGAGGTGGCGTACGGGGTGAGCATCACGACCCGCCACAGGGTCGAGCCCCGCAGCTTGTAGTTGAGCAGATGCGCGATGCCGATCGCCATGACCAGCTGCGGCACGGTCGAGATCACACCGATGGTGAAGGTGTTCTGCAGCGCCCCCCAGAAGAAGTCCGAGGACATCAGGTTCTTGTAGTTGTCCAGGCCGACCCAGGTCTGCTGGTCCAGGTTGGACAGCTGCACGTTGTGCAGCGAGTACCAGGCCGTGTACAGCAGCGGGACCAGCCCGAAGGCACCGAAGAAGATGAAGAAGGGAGCGACGAACGCGTACGGCGACGCCTTCATGTCCCAGCGGTACAGCCGGCTGCGCCACGAGCCGGGGCCCGGGGGCGGTGTACCGCGACCTTGAGCGCGGCGTCGGCGCTCGGCGCGGTTCGCGCGAGAGCCTGCTTGGAGCTGGTCACTGGCCGAGCACGTCCTTGATCTCCTTGGTGGCCGCGTCCCAGCCCTGGTCCGGGGTCTTGCCCTTCTGCTCGACCTGGAGGATGCCGATGTCCGAGATGGCGGTGTTGATCGGCTGGTCCTTGACGCCGAAGATCTGCGTCGGGATGGTCTTCGCCGAGTCGGAGAAGATCTGCGTGATCGGCGCGTCCGAGAAGAACGTCGTGGTGGCGGCCTGCGGCTTCAGGCTCGCGTACGCCGACGGGGTGGACGGGAAGCTCGCCTGCTTGCCGAAGACCTTCGCCTGCTGCTCGGGAGCGGTCAGCCACTTCGCCAGCGCGATGGCCTCCTTCTGGTGCTTGCCCGCCGTGGGCACACCGATGAACGAGCCGCCCCAGTTGGCCGCGGTGGGCGCCGCCGCCACGTCCCACTTGCCCTTGCCGGAGTCACCGGACTTCTCCTGGATGTAGCCCAGCATCCACGCGGGGCAGGCCACCGTCGCGAAGCCGCCGTTGGCGAAGGCCTGGTCCCACGGCTTGTCGAACTGCTTCAGCTTCGCCGACATGTTGCTGGTCGCCACCTCCATGGAGGCGTCCCAGGCCTTCTCCACCCCGGCGGACTTGTCCCAGATGACGTTGCCGTCCTTGTCGTAGTACCGCTCGCTCTCGCCACCGAGAGCCGCGTTGTAGACCGAGGCGGCGGAGTCCACGAACTTGGTGCCCTTGGGCGCCTTCTTCATGTAGTCCTTGCCGACGGCCACGTACTTCGACCAGTCGCCCTTCCACTGCTCGGCGAGCTTGACGCGGTCCGTCTCCAGGCCCGCCGCCTTGAAGAGGTCCTTGCGGTAGCAGACCGCCATCGGACCGATGTCGGTGCCGAGCCCGATGGTCTTGCCGTCCTTGGTGGTGGCCTGCGCGGTCTTCCAGTCCAGCCACTGGGACTTGTCGACGTCCTTGCCGAGGTCGACGAACTTGTCGCCCTGCGTCTGGACGGCCTCGGCGACGTTGCCGACCTCGATCGCCTGGATGTCGTCCGTACCGGACCCGGCCTGCAGACGGGTGAGCGTCTTCGGCCAGTACACGTCCGTACGGGTGGTGACGTTCTCCTTGATCGTGATGTCGGGGTTCTGCTTCATGTACTCGTCGTAGAGGCCGGCCTGCTTGTAGCCGAAGACCCCGAAAGTGCCGATGGTCAGCGTGGTCTTGCCACCGCCGCTGCCGCCGTCCGAGTCCGACGACCCGTCGTCCGAGTCCTCGGCGCAGCCGGCGAGCAGCCCCGTCGTCAGCGCGGCCACGGCCGCGAGGGCCATCAGCCTGCGGGACCCGCGGTTACTCGTGCGCATTGCGTCCTCCTGTTGCCTGACGTGCCGACCCCCCGGCCAACTGCGTTGTTGGGCCCGTTAGTTCATGCTGCGGCTCGGGCGGGGAACGTGCGGGATGTGTATGTGTCAGGTACTGTGGGAGCGCTCCCACAGGTGATGTGTTGAAGGTTCGTCGCTCGGCGCGGGGGTGTCAAGGGAGAGGACGCAGAGACGTGTCTTCAGTTATCGGGCTGTTAACTAACGCCGGCGGAGACGGCGAGAGTAGGTCTCCGACGGTTGCGGGACGGCTTCGGGAAGGCTCCGGATCGGCTTCGGAGTGGTCCCGGGGATGCCGGGGGAGGGCGTCCGGGAAGTGGAGGCACCGTCTCCGCGGGCCCGGCCCCGATCACGGCTGTTAGATTCCAGGCCAAGCGCGGTGTCAACCGTGTCGGACGGGAGGCGGACCATGGCAGTCCACGGAGCGCGGAGCCGGAGCGGCGGGAGGCCGACGCTCGAAGAGGTCGCCGCGCGGGCCGGGGTGGGCCGCGGCACGGTCTCCCGTGTGATCAACGGCTCCCCGCGGGTCAGCGACGCCACCCGGGCGGCCGTGGAGGCGGCGGTCGCGGAACTGGGGTACGTGCCGAACACCGCGGCCCGGGCCCTCGCCGCCAACCGCACCGACGCGATCGCCCTCGTCGTTCCCGAGCCCGAGACCCGCTTCTTCGCCGAGCCGTACTTCTCCGACATGCTGCGGGGCGTGGGCGCGGCCCTCTCCGACACCGAGATGCAGCTGCTGCTGATCTTCGCGGGCAGCGACCGGGAGCGGGCCCGGCTGGCCCAGTACCTGGCGGCGCACCGGGTGGACGGGGTCCTGCTGGTCTCGGTCCACGCGGACGACCCGCTGCCCGACCTGCTGGCCCAGCTGGAGATCCCGGCCGTGATCAGCGGTCGCAGGTCCGCGGACGAGCCCCTGCCGTCCGTGGACTCGGACAACTTCGGCGGCGGCCGGTTCGCCGTCGAGCACCTCATCGCCCAGGGTCGCCGCACCATAGCCCACCTGGCCGGACGCCTCGACGTGTTCGGTGCCCAGCGCCGCGTCGACGGCTATCGCGCCGCACTGCGCGACGCGGGCCACGAGGTCGACGAACGCCTCATCGTGCCGGGGGACTTCACCGAGGAGGGCGGCCGTCGCGCGATGACGGAACTGCTCGCCGTCTGCCCGACGCTGGACGCGGTCTTCGCCGGGTCGGACGTGATGGCGGCCGGCGCCCGGCAGGTCCTGCGCGAGGTGGGGCGCCGCATACCCGACGACGTGGCCCTCGTCGGCTACGACGACTCGGCGATCGCCCGCCACATGGACCCGCCCCTGACGAGTGTGCGCCAGCCGATCGAGGACATGGGCCGCGCGATGCTCGGCCTGCTGATGGACGAGATCGCGGACCGCCGCCCGGCGGTCTCCCGGGGCCTGGAGCGACGGCAGCTGGTGCTTCCCACGGAGCTGGTGGCACGGCATTCGTCGTGACCCCGCACAGGGGGAGGGCCGTGACCCCTCGTGGGGGAAGCGCCAGAGGGCCGGACCGCTTTCGCGGTCCGGCCCTCTGATCATCAGGGTGAGTGACGGGACTTGAACCCGCGGCATCCTGGACCACAACCAGGTGCTCTACCAGCTGAGCTACACCCACCATGACCGGCGATCCTGCGCTTGGTTCACCTGAAGTGGTTCACCGACCGGCCGAGAAAAAGTGTACAGGGTCCGAAGGGGTGCTCGCTCCCGCCTTTACGGCGGGGGCTACTGCGCAGGCAGGACGTGCTTGGAGGCGATGGAGCGGGCGGTGTCCGAGTCGGGTCCGGGCTGCGGGACGAAGATCGCCTCGCGGTAGTAGCGCAGCTCGGCGATCGACTCGCGGATGTCGGCCAGCGCCCGGTGGTTGCCGTTCTTGTCGGGACTGTTGAAGTACGCCCGGGGATACCAGCGGCGGGCCAGCTCCTTCACGGAGGACACGTCCACGATCCGGTAGTGGAGGTACGCCTCCAGGGTCGCCATGTCCCTCAGCAGGAAGCCGCGGTCCGTGCCCACCGAGTTCCCGCACAGCGGGGCCTTGCCCGGTTCCTTGACGTGCTCACGGATGTAGGAGAGGACCTCCTCCTCCGCGGCGGCCAGGGTCGTGCCCGCGGCCAGCTCGTCGAGGAGACCGGAGGACGTGTGCATCGTGCGCACCACCTCCGGCATCGTCTCCAGCGCGGCGTCCGGCGGACGGATCACGATGTCCACCCCCTCGCCGAGCACGTTCAGCTCCGAGTCGGTCACCAGCGCGGCCACCTCGATGAGCGCGTCCTCCGACAGCGAGAGACCGGTCATCTCGCAGTCGATCCACACCATGCGATCGTTCATGGGCTCACCCTACGGCCCGCTCACCCGCCCGGGCAGGCCCGGGACCTCGGCAGTCGTGACCGGCGGGACGGCGGAACGCCGGGGCCGGGGCTCACGAACGGCGCCGGCCCCGGACCGTCAGGGGTCCGGGGCCGGCGTGCGACGTCACCGCGGGGAGCTAGGGCGCGCTCCGCTGGCCCGGCAGGCTGTGCCGTCCGGCCGCGTACAGCTCCGCGCCCGGGCGGCCCGCGTCCGTGGAGAGGGACGAGGCGGTCGCGCCGACCGCGTGGGCGGCCGCCGTGCGACGGGTCTGGAACGGCACGGGCGGCTCCTGCTGGAGCACCGGCGGCGCCGGTGGCGGCGGACCGTCCGGGTCGCTCTGCTTCTCACCCTGCGGGCGGCGTGCCCGGTACGCGGCGCGGTACGCCGCCGGGGAGGAGCCGAGCTGGCGGCGGAAGTGCCCGCGCAGCGCCACCGGCGAACGGAAGCCGCAGCGGCCCGCGACCTCGTCCACCGAGTAGTCGGACGTCTCCAGGAGCCGCTGCGCCTGGAGCACCCGCTGCGTGATCAGCCACTGCAGGGGAGCGCTCCCGGTGAGCGAGCGGAACCGGCGGTCGAACGTACGCCTGCTCATGTACGCGCGTGCCGCCAGCGTCTCCACGTCGAACTGCTCGTGGAGGTGCTCCAGTGCCCAGGCGACGACCTCCGCGAGGGGGTCGGCGCCGATCTCCTCCGGTAAAGACCGATCGAGATAGCGCTCCTGGCCGCCACTGCGCCGGGGCGGGACCACCAGACGGCGGGCCAGTGCCCCGGCCGCCTCGTTCCCGTGGTCCGTCCGCACGATGTGCAGACACAGGTCGATCCCCGCCGCGGTGCCCGCCGACGTCAGCACGTCGCCGTCGTCCACGAACAGCTCGCGGGGATCGACATGCACCGACGGATAGCGCTTGGCCAGCGTCGGTGCGTACATCCAGTGGGTGGTCGCGGGACGGCCGTCCAGCAGTCCGGCCGCGGCGAGCACGAAGGCGCCGGTGCACAGCCCGACTATGCGGGCGCCCTCCTCATGTGCCCGGCGCAGTGCGTCGAGCGCCTCCTCCGGTGGCGGTGAGGTGATCGACCGCCAGGCGGGCACGACAACGGTGCCCGCGCGGGAGATCGCCTCCAGCCCGTTGGGCGCGGTGAGTTCCAGGCCACCTGTCGTCCGCAGTGGGCCTTCCTCACCGGCGCACACGAGTAGTCGATACCGCGGCACGCCGGCGTCCTGGCGGTCGATGCCGAACACCGACAGCGGTATGGAACTCTCGAAGATGGGGCCGCCGCTGAACAGCAGCACCGCGACGATCTCCTTGCGGCGTCGCCCGGAAAGTTTCCGGGCCGCGGCTTCCGGCGCGGCAGTGGAGTCGTGGCTCATCCTGCTAAGCCCCCCTCGGTGGTCGCGGCTCCTCGGTTGTGTCGCTCCTGCACGTTTCCCCTCGGTCCTGCACGAGTCCCCCGCCGTAAGACGTCAAGATCGAATCTACTGTGTCGTGTGGTGCCGAGGTGGCCAGTTCAGCACTCGGCAGATTGTCGACATGGCAACTTGGCGTGAAGCATTCGATCACGAAGCGTTGCACTCGTGGGCCGCACAGGGAAGTGCGCCTCGTCCCCGTGGCCGGTCCCCGTAGGGTGTGGGCACCCTACGGGACCCTTTCGGTGCAGGTCGAACGGGGGTTGGGGGGTGGTTCGGCCAAGGGGTACGCAGGGCATGGAAGTTGGCTGAAAAGCAGCGGGCGCGTGCGCACAAACCGGTCAGTCAACCGGCGTATTTCCACCGGCGTGCCGGCCTCCGTGGCGGTCGCCGTGAGGGACGCCGTGACGGACACCTTGACGGATGCCGTGGCGGTCACCGTCGTCTGCCCCGCCGTGCCGCACATGATGCGGTGTCCGCTCCGCCGCGCGCAGTTGCGCCGCGCCGCGCTCGGACCGGCGCAGCAGTACCCGGCAGGCGCCCGTCACCGCGGCGAGACCGAGGGCCGTGCCGGCCGTGCCCGCCAGTGAGGTCCCGTACCCGACGAGGACGACCGGAACCAGGACGCAGCTGAAGGCCGCCCAGCGGACCACGTCCGTGGCGGTGTCCTGCGCGGTGCCCCTGCCTTTGCCGGCGGGAGGGTGGGGGGCGGTCGTGTGGTGGCCGGGCACGGTGGGCTCCTCCCTGGGGGATGTGGGGTACATGGGTTCAACGCTTGTTCGAGCGGGCGGTCACGGGGGTTTTCCCAGGGTTCCCCGGGATGCCTCGGCTCCGCCGCGGGGTGCGTCCCGGCGGGTGCGGGTCCGGTGGGGGCCGGTCGCGCGGTTCCCCGCGCCCCTTGAGGGGCTGCGCCCCCTGGGGTGGAGGGGCGGGTGCGGGTCCGTGTGGGCTGGTCGCGCCGTTTCCCGCGCCCCCCGACGGGCGGGGCTGCGCCCCTTGCCCCGGGGGAGGGCCGGCTGAGGGGGTGCTGTGTAAAACGGCTGTACGGGGCAGCAACCATTGCGTTACGGGCATGCTCTCGGGCATGCTCCCTGGAACCCTCCCGCGGCGAGAGCGGGATCTGGGCAGAGGAGGCGTGCCGCCGTACCCTTGGGGGTATGGGGTTGGGAAGATGATTCCCGGACACAGCTCCGCAGCTCCTGTCGGCCCACCCAAGAGGATCCGAACGCCGAGACACCCATGGCCGGTCACGAATTCGAACCCGCGGACCGCAAGCGCCCCGTCGCCGATCACACGGCGGCCGAGCCCTTGGCGGCGGAAGAGACACGCCAGTCCTGCGACCCAGCCTTCAAGCACGGCGTCGTCGTGGGCTTCGACGGCTCGACATCCAGCGAGCGCGCCCTCGCGTACGCGATCGGCATGGCCTGCCGCTCCGGATCGGGCCTGATCATCGTGCACGTCGCGAACCGGCTGCCCACCACGGTGTGGGCCGGCTGCGAGCCCCCCGTCTTCGTCGACGTGCCGGACCACCGCACCGAGGTGCTCGGTCTTGAGCTGGCCTGCGCGGAGTATCTGGCGGAGGTTCCGTGGATCCTCGTCGAGCGCGGTGGCGACATCTGCCACGAACTCGAAGAGGTGGGGCGGGAGTACGAGGCCGACGCGATCGTGGTGGGGTCGACCCACGGGATCGTCGGGCGCATCTTCGGGTCGGTCGCGGGGCGGCTCGCCAAGCGGGCGCAGCGGCCCGTGGTCGTCATTCCGTAACCCGGCCCGCGGTTCGGTCCTCAACTCGGCTCCGTCCCAGGTGATATGCGTCCCGGGGCGTGGCAACTCCCTTTCGTGGCGCGGCAAAACTACTCATGCGTAGATGTGTTTGTGTGCTTGTGAAGGGCATATAGGCAGCAGGTTTGCCGCCGTTGTGCGGCACCGGTGAGCGTGTACGTGCTGCCGGCCGGAGCGTGACGGTTACCGGTGGTGGGCAGCCAGCCGGGGTTTTGGGCGGCCCCGGCGCGTGAACGGACCCCCGCGTGTCTGGTGGCGACACGTGGGGGTCCGTTCTTTTGCGGTGCGTTGTCTCCGCGGGCCGGTGGGGGCCGGTCGCGCAGTTCCCCGCGCCCCTCAGGGGCTGCGCCCCCGAAGACGAAAGACTGCGCCGTTCCCCGGGCCCCTTACGGGGCCGCCGGTGGCTACTCGACCGTTACCGACTTCGCCAGGTTCCTCGGCTTGTCGATGTCTCGGCCCAGGGCCAAAGCCGTGTGGTAGGCGAGGAGTTGGAGGGGGATGCCCATCAGGATGGGGTCCAGTTCGTCCTCGTTCTTCGGGACGACGATCGTCTGGTCGGCCTTCTCCTGGACGTCGTGGGCCACGGCGAGGATCTTGCCGCTGCGGGCCTTGATCTCCTCCAGGGCCGCGCGGTTCTTCTCCAGCAGGTCGTCGTTGGGGACGATCGCGACCGTCGGCAGCGCGGGCTCGATCAGCGCGAGCGGGCCGTGCTTCAACTCCGAGGCGGGGTAGGCCTCGGCGTGGATGTACGAGACCTCCTTCAGCTTCAGCGAGGCCTCACGGGCCACCGGATAGCCGCGTACACGACCGATGAAGAGCATCGAGCGGGCCTCGGCGTACTGCTCGGCCAGCTTCTTGATCTCGTCCTCCTGGTCGAGGATCTCCGTGATCTGGCCGGGCAGCTTGCGCAGGCCCTCGATGATCCGCTTGCCGTCGGAGACCGACAGGTCACGGGTGCGGCCCAGGTGCAGGGCGAGCAGCGCGAAGGCGACCGTGGTGTTCGTGAAGCACTTGGTGGAGACCACGCAGACCTCGGGCCCGGCGTGCACGTACATACCGCCGTCGGCCTCGCGGGCGATGGCGGAACCGACCACGTTCACGATGCCGAGGACCCGGGCGCCCTTGCGCTTCAGCTCCTGCACGGCGGCCAGTACGTCGTACGTCTCACCGGACTGGGACACCGCCACGTACAGCGTGTCGGGGTCGACGACGGCGTTGCGGTAGCGGAACTCCGAGGCGGGCTCGGCGTCCGCGGGGATACGGGCCAGCTCCTCTATCATCTGGGCGCCGATCATGCCCGCGTGGTACGAGGTGCCGCAGCCCAGGATCTTCACGCGGCGGATCTTGCGCGCCTCGCGGGCGTCCAGGTTCAGCCCGCCCAGGTGCACGGTCGAGAACCGGTCGTCGATCCGGCCGCGCAGCACCCGGTCCACGGCCTCGGCCTGCTCGTGGATCTCCTTGTGCATGTACGTGTCGTGGCCGCCCATGTCGTAGGAGGCGGCCTCCCACTCGACGGTGGTCGGCTCGGCCGTCGTACGGGTGCCCTCGGTGGTGTACGTACGGAAGTCGTCGGCCTTCAGCGTGGCCATCTCGCCGTCGTCGAGCGTGACGATCTGGCGGGTGTGGGTGACCAGCGCGGCGATGTCCGAGGCGACGAACATCTCCTTCTCGCCGATGCCGAGGACGACCGGGGAGCCGTTGCGGGCCACCACGATGCGGTCCGCGTGGTCGGCGTGCATCACGGCGATGCCGTACGTGCCCTCGATCAGCCGGAGGGTCTCGCGGACCTTGTCCTCCAGCTTCTCGGCCTGCGAGCGGGCGATGAGGTGCGTGAGGACCTCGGTGTCGGTCTCCGAGAGGAACTCGACGCCCTCCGCCTCCAGCTTCTTGCGCAGGTCGGAGGCGTTGTCGATGATGCCGTTGTGGACGACCGCGACCTTGTTGTCGGCCGACATGTGCGGGTGCGCGTTCTCGTCGGAGGGGGCGCCGTGGGTGGCCCAGCGGGTGTGGGCGATGCCCGTGGTGCCGGCGAAGCGCTTGGGGACGCGGGCCTCCAGGTCACGTACGCGGCCCTTGGCCTTGACCATCTTCAGACCGGCCGTCTTCGGTGACGTCACGACGAGACCGGCCGAGTCGTAGCCGCGGTACTCCAGGCGCTGCAGACCCTCCAGGAGGAGCGGCGCCACGTCACGCCTGCCGATGTATCCCACGATTCCGCACATACAGAGAAGTTCCTAGCCGTAGACGATGCGGCGCACCTGCCGGAGCGTGAGCTCCGGCGGTGCGACCGCGCGGTATTCGAGGTCCGCCGTGATCCGTTCGAAGATCGCCGAGTTGACCAGGCCCTGCGCCTGGAGCTCCCGGTGGCGGCGACGGACGTAGTCCTCCGTCGTCTCGTCGAAGTAGGCGAGCACGTCCTGGATCACCCGTAGTGCCTCGCCCCGGCTGAGGGGCGAGGAACGCGTCAGGTGATCAACAAGGTCGTCGTGCACCCGTTGATCCTGGGGTAAAGCGCGAGTAATCGCAAGGATCCTGCCCGATTTCGGGCAAGAGGCTGTTGAAACTCTTATGGGAGCCTGTTCGGGGCCTGTTCACCCTGCGGCCCGCACATGGATGGTTGCCGGGAGCACCTTTCGAGCCATGGACATTCCACGTATGGGGATCCCCGAGCAGCTCGCCGGGCGCATGAGCATGGCCGAGCAGCACGAGTACCTGCGCTCCAGATTCTCCCGGCGCACGATGATCAGAGGCGGGGCCGTCACCATGGGCGCCGTCGTGGGCGGCGCGTTCCTGCCGGGGGCGAGCGCGCAGGCCGCCGTGCCGGGGGCCGCGCATGGCGCCTCGACCGCGTCGTCGTCCGCCGCCGGGAAGGTCGACGGGGCGCTGGTCGCGCCGTTCGGCCGGCACCTCGCGTACGGGGCCGACGCGCGCACCGGGATGACCGTCTCCTGGCAGGTCCCGGTCGCCGTGCGGAAGCCGTACATCCGGATCGGTGCCCATCCGTGGGACCTCTCCCGGAAGATCGAGGCCGAGGTCCGCACGCTCTTCACACCCGCCGGGGTGGGGGCGAGCGGCGATCACACGCAGTACTACCTGCACGCCGAACTGAGCCGGCTGCGGCCCGGACGCACGTACTACTACGGCGTCGGACACGAGGGCTTCGACCCGGCGGAACCGCGGCTCGCGGGCACGATCGGGACCTTCACCACCGCGCCCGCGCACGCCGAGCCGTTCACCTTCACCGCCTTCGGCGACCAGGGCGTCAGCTACCACGGGCTCGCCAACGACAGCCTGATCCTGGCGCAGGGGCCGGCGTTCCACCTGCACGCCGGTGACATCGCGTACGCGGACCCGTCCGGCATGGGCAAGAAGGAGGACACCGGGTACGACTCGCGGACCTGGGACCAGTTCCTCGCGCAGACCGAGTCGGTCGCCAAACAGGTGCCCTGGATGGTGTCGTACGGCAACCACGACATGGAGGCCTGGTACTCGCCGAACGGCTACGGCGGCGAGGAGGCCCGCTGGCGGCTTCCCGGGAACGGGCCCGACAAGAAGAACCTGCCCGGCGTCTACACCTTCGTGCACGGCAACACGGCGGTCATCTCGCTCGACGCCAACGACATCTCCTTCGAGATTCCGGCCAACCTCGGGATCTCCGGCGGTACGCAGACCACATGGCTGGAGACGCAGCTCAAGAAGTACCGGGGGGAGAAGGGGATCGACTTCGTCGTCGTCTTCTTCCACCACTGCGCCTACTGCACGTCCACCGCGCACGCCTCCGAGGGCGGGGTGCGGCAGGAGTGGGTGCCGCTGTTCGAGAAGTACACGGTCGATCTCGTGATCAACGGGCACAACCACGTGTACGAGCGCACCGACGTCCTCAAGGGGAACAAGGTCGCCAAGGAGCTGCCGATCGGAGGGACCGCGTATCCCGAGACGGACGGAGTCGTGTACGTGACCGCGGGGGCGGCGGGGCGGAGTCTGTACGCGTTCAGTGCGGACGAGTCGTACGAGGGGCATGAGAAGGAGAACGACTCCGTGTCGTCCTTCGTGTGCCTCGCGGACGGTGGGCGCGAGCGGGAGACGGTCGCGTGGTCGCGGGTCCGGTACCTGGACTACTCGTTCCTGCGGGTGGATGTGACGCCGGCCGGTCGGGGGCGTCTTGCGACGCTGCGGGTCACGGGGATCGCGGAGACGGGGGAGGAAGTGGACCGGTTCACTGTGGCGCGGCGCGTGCGGTGACCCTGCGGGTGCGTGGGGGCGGGCCGCGCCCCTCGGGACGGGCTGCGCCCTGTCCCCCTCCCGTATGACGACTGCGGGCCGGTGGGGGCCGGTCGCGCAGTTCCCCGCGCCCCTGAAAAGCGGGGCTGCGCCCCTGCCTTTCCCCCTCGCCGGCAGGGCGCAGCCCGCCCCGAGGGGCGCGGGGAACGGCGCGACAAGCCCCCACCGGGCCCGCACGTGTGCTTTCAGGGGCGCGGGGAACGGCGCGGCCAGCCACCACCGGGCCGCACATGCCCTACATCCCTCGCAGGATCGCCCGCTTCGCCAGGGTGAATTCCTCCTCCGTCAGGACGCCCGCCGCGCGTAGGTCGCCGAGTTCTCGGAGGCGGCGCAGGAGTGCGTCGTGGTCGACCTCCGGGGGCGTGAGGTGCTTCGCGGGAGTGGGCGGTGGAGCCGACGGGTGGGGGAGGCGGGCCTGGACCGCCGCCGCGACCAGCGCCATCAGGGGGTCCTTCTTGAAGCCCCACAGTTCGACGGCGTTGGGGTCGTACTTCGGCGGGGCTTTCGTGGGGGCGCCCCGGACGGTGAAGCGGAGATGCCCGTTCTCCAGGCCAACGGACGGCTGCCACTCCACCCCCTGGATGTCCGCCAGCGCGAGCGTACGCGCGCCCGCGGCCGACTTCGCCTCCTCGGTCTTCCAGTTCCATTCCAGCCGCACCTGCTCCCCGTCGAAGCTCGCGGTGCCGTCCCCGGCGGAGACGGACAGCGGCACGGCCGGACCCGGCAGCAGATAGCGGTCGACCGCGCCGCTCGGCACCTCGTCCAGCAGCAGCGCGTTGCGGATCTCGTCCACGAAGTACTCGGCGACGCCGTAGCGGTCCGACTCGACGGTCAGCTGGTAGGGGTCGGAGGCGTCCGTGAGCCTGCCTCCGGTCGCGTGCAGCAGCGGGTCCGCGCCGTCCCGCAGCCGCAGCCTGAGCCGGCCGGACTTCTTGCCCTGCTCGAACGAGATCCCCGCCAACGCGCCCAATGGGACCGCCAGTTCACCCAGGGACTTGCGCAGCACGCCCACGTTCTTGTCGCGGCCCGGCACCAGCCGCAGGGCGTCGCCGTCGAAGGTCCACGTACCGTCCCGTTGGATGATTTCCGCCATGAGGGGGATTGTTTCACCGGCTCTGCGGGAGAGTGGTCTATACCCATTCGAAGGGAGCGCATGTGAGACAGCACAGAACGCCCCGTCTGCTCGGTACGCTGCTGCTCGTGGCAGCCGCCGGTATCTCCGTGGTCGGCGCGGCACCGTCCGCGCCCGACCGCACAGTCGACCGCACCGTCACTCCGCTGAGCCGGGTCGTCCCGGCACCCGCCTCGGTCGACCCGGGCGGCTCCCCGTACCGGATCACGAGCGGTACGCGTATCCGTGTGGACCGGTCGAAGGGGGTCCAGGACGTCGGCGCGTATCTCGCCGGTGTGCTGCGGCCGTCGACCGGTTACCGGCTTCCCGTCACCCGCGACCCCGGTGGCGACGGCATCCGGCTCAGGATCAGTGACAAGGGCACCGGCGGCCTCGGCGCCGAGGGGTACCGACTGACCAGCGGGAAGGGTGCTGTCACGATCACCGCCCGCGCGCCCGCCGGGCTCTTCCACGGTGTGCAGACCCTGCGGCAGCTGCTGCCCGCGGCGATCGAGAAGGACTCCGCGCAGCCGGGGCCCTGGGCCGTCGCCGGCGGCACCATCACGGACACGCCCCGCTACGGCTACCGCGGCGCGATGCTCGACGTCTCCCGGCACTTCTTCACCGTGGACCAGGTCAAGCGCTATATCGACCAGCTCGCGCTCTACAAGATCAACACGCTGCATCTGCACCTCAGCGACGACCAGGGCTGGCGCATCGCCATCGACTCCTGGCCGCGCCTCGCCACGTACGGCGGCTCCACGCAGGTCGGTGGCGGCGGGCCCGGCGGCCACTACACGAAGGCCCAGTACAAGGACCTCGTGCGGTACGCCTCCTCGCGGCATCTGCAGGTCGTGCCCGAGATCGACATGCCCGGTCACACCAACGCGGCGCTCGCCTCGTACGCGGAGCTGAACTGCGACGGTGTCGCCCCGCCGCTCTACACCGGCACCGAGGTCGGTTTCAGTTCGCTGTGCGTCGACAAGCCGGTGACGTACGACTTCGTGGACGATGTGATCCGCGAACTGGCCGCGCTCACCCCGGGCAGGTACCTCCACATCGGCGGTGACGAGGCGCACTCGACGAGCCATGAGGACTATGTGGCCTTCATGGAGAAGGTCCAGCCCATTGTCGCCAAGTACGGGAAGTCCGTGATGGGTTGGCACCAGCTGACCGGCGCGAGTCCGGCGAAGGGTGCGCTGGCCCAGTACTGGGGTCTCGACGACACGAGCGCCGCAGAGAAGGAGCAGGTCGCGGCGGCGGCCAGGAACGGCACCGGGATCGTCCTCTCGCCCGCCGACCGGGTCTATCTGGACATGAAGTACACCGCCGACACGCCCCTCGGCCAGGACTGGGCCGGGCTGGTGGAGGTGCGCCGGTCGTACGACTGGGACCCGGGCAACTACCTGCCGGGCGTGACCGGTTCGGCCGTGCGGGGGGTCGAGGCGCCGCTGTGGACCGAGACGCTCTCGACCTCGTCGCACATCGAGTACATGGCGTTCCCGCGGCTGCCGGGTGTGGCCGAGCTGGGCTGGTCGCCCGCCTCGACGCACGACTGGGACACCTACAAGGTGCGGCTCGCCGCGCAGGCGCCCCGCTGGGACGCGCTGGGCATCGACTACTACCGGTCGCCGCAAGTGCCCTGGCCGGCACGGTAGTTACTGATCAGGATCGGGTACGACGGCGGGCGCCCCTGGGACCGTACATGGGGGCGCCCGCCTGCTGTGGGGGCTGCGGAACGGGTTCTACAGCCCGGCTATGGGGTTCTTCAGGGTGCCGACGAGCTGGAGGGCCCCGGCCGGGTCGGAGAGGTCGACCATCTGCTCGTTGTTCCGCAACTGCAGCCGGTTGAGGCAGGACAGCGCGAACTCGGGGGCGAACAGGTCGTACTGCCGGAACTTGTCCGCGAGTTCGGGCGCGGACGCCTGGTAGTCGCGTACGCAGTCGGCGACCGTCCGCCAGAAGTCGTCCTCCTCGATGACGCCCTCGGCCGCGAGGTTCGCCGCCAGGAAGCGGAAGAAGCAGTCGAAGACGTCGGTGAAGAGCGACAGGAGTTTCTTGTCCTCGGGGACGTCGACGCGCAGCCGCTCGACCGTCGGCGGCAGCACCGCGTCCGGGTCCATGACGGCGATCTCCTCGGCGATGTCCTTGTAGATCGCCCGCTCGACCACCCCGTCCTTGAGGACGAGGATGACGTTCTCGCCGTGCGGCATGAACACCAGGTCGTACGCGTAGAAACTGTGCAGCAGCGGGGTGAGGTAGGCGCGGAGGTAGCGGCGCAGCCAGTCCACCGGGGTCCGGCCCGAACGTTCGATCAGCGCGGCGGCGATCGAGGAGCCGTCGTGGTCCACGTGGACGAGCGAGGCCATGGTGGCCAGGGACTCGCCGTCCCCGAGCGTGGGGACCGGGCTCTCGCGCCACAGGGCGGCGAGCATCTTGCGGTACGGGGAGTAGCGGTCGGTCGCCGCCTCGTACTCCAGATGCCGGTAGCCGACGGCCGCGCGCTCGCGGATGATCGACAGGCCGGTCGACCGCAGCACCGGGTCGTTGTCGATGAGCTGCGCCAGCCAGTCGTTGATGGCCGGGGTCGCCTCCATGTAGGCGGCGGACAGGCCGCGCATGAAGCCCATGTTGATGACCGACAGGGCGGTTTTCACATAGTGCTTCCCGGGCTCGCTCTTGTTGAAGAACGTCCGGATCGATTGCTGGGCCAGGTACTCGTCGTCGCCCTCGCCCAGGCACACCAGGTGCTGCCGGGCGATCTCGGCGGCGAAGGTGACCGTCAGTTTGTTCCACCACTGCCAGGGGTGGACCGGGATGAACAGGTAGTCGGCCGGGTCGAGGCCCTGCTCGCGCAGGACGCCGTGGAAGCGGTCCACGGTCTCCTTGCCCAGCTCGCCCTGGAGGAACGACTCGTACTCGATGCCCACGCCCGCCGTGAACGCGGCCCGCGAGCGGTGCGCGGCCAGCCAGACCAGCCGTACGGGGCTCGCGGTCTCGGGCGCGTACGACAGGTACTCGTGGATGCCGAAGCCGAGCCGGCCGTTGTTGGCGACGAAGCAGGGGTGACCCTCGGTCATCCCCGTCTCGATCTCCTGGAAGCCGCTCTTCGCCAGCTCGGGGGAGGTGAGCTGCGGCTTGGTGAGCTTGTAGCAGGTGCCGGAGAGGGTGGAGGAGATCTCCTCCAGGTAGACCGGCAGCACCTCGTCGCTCAGGCCGAGGGATTTTTTCAGCTCGATGAAGAAGTCCAGTGCGGCGAGCGGGAGTTCACCGCCGTCACGGCTGCGGGTGATCGACTCGGCGTCGACCTGCCAGTGGTCGAGGGCGTGGCGGGTGGCGGTGAAGCGGTAGCGGGTCAGACCGTCGTCGCTGCGGACGGCGTACGCGGCTTTTTTGCCGGTGCCACCCTCGTCAAGGGCCTCGGGGGTGATCAGGCGCTCGTGGGCGAACTCGGCGAGGGCTTTGCGGATGAGGAGGCGATTGGCCCGGGCCCAGCGGTGGGGGGACAGATGCGCCACGGCGTCGGACAGGGTCACAGGGAAACTCCTCGGCTGGCCGGACTACGCCGGTTCAGGAACTGATCGCGCGTGCAGAAGGACAGCAGCGCGCGCTTCTCCGGCTTCTCGATCTCGCGCTCCGGGACGAAACCGACGGTCTCGTTGAGCGCGTGGACCGCCTTGTTGGTGACATCGGGCTCGACGACGACCCGGCGGGTGCGGGGGTCGGCGAACAGCTCGTCCATCACGGCGGTGATGACGGCCCGGGTGAAGCCGTGCACGGGCCGGTCGGTGGGGGCGACCAGGAAGTGCATGCCGACGTCGCCGGGTTCGGGCTCGTACAGTCCGACGAGTTCGATGTACCGGGGGTCGTACTTCTCCATCAGGAACGCGGGCCGGCCGTCGTGCAGACCGAGGTACGCGTGGTGGTGCTCGTTAGCCGCGATGGCCATGTACTCGCGCTCGACGTCCTGGAGTTTCGCGTCCTGCATCATCCAGAACGCCGCCTTGGGGTCGGTCACCCAGGAGTGCAGCAGCTCCGCGTCCTTGAGGGAGTCGAGGGGGCGGATGGTGAGGGCGCCCACGCCGTCGCCCGTTCCCGGGGCGCTCATACGGCGAACTCCTGGAACGCGATGGACTTCTCCACCGGGTAGTACTCGGTGCCGAGCAGTTCCCGGATGATGTAAGCGTTGCGGTACGCGCCCATGCCGAGGTCCGGTGACGTCACCGAGTGGGTGTGGACGCCGGCGTTCTGCAGGAAGATGCCGCGGCCGGTCGTGTCGATGGCGTAGTTGCGCGCCACGTCGTGGTTGCCGTGCTCGTCGTAGCGGATCCGGTCACGCACGGGCTTCAGGAACTCCGGCTCCACGTACGTGTAGCCGGTCGCCAGGATCAGGCCCTCGGACTGCAGCTCGTAGTCCGTCTCCTGCTCCTCCTGGCGCAGCCCCAGGGTGTACGTGCCGTTCTCGTGAACCGCTGTCTTCAGCGCCGAGTTGGTGAGCAGGCGGGTGGGGACCGGGCCGCCGAGGTTCTTCTGGTAGAGCAGGTCGAAGATCGAGTCGATCAGTTCCCCGTCGATGCCCTTGAACAGGCCCTTCTGCTCCGACTGGAGGCGGTAGCGGGTCCGCTCGGGCAGCGCGTGGAAGTAGTCGACGTACTCCGGGGAGGTCATCTCCAGCGTGAGCTTGGTGTACTCCAGCGGGAAGAACCGCGGGGAGCGCGTGACCCAGTTCAGCCGGTAGCCGTGGACGTCGATCTCGCTCAGCAGGTCGTGGTAGATCTCGGCGGCGGACTGCCCGCTGCCGACCAGCGTGATCGACTTCTTGGCCTGCAGCTCCCGCTTGTGCTGCCGGTAGCGGGAGTTGTGGATGAAGTCCCCGCCGAGGTCCGCGCAGGCCTCCGGGACGTACGGGGGAGTGCCTGTGCCCAGGACGAGATGCCGGGCGCGGTACTCGTCACCGGCGGTGGTCCGCACCACGTACACCTCGTGCGCGTCCTCGTACGTCACCTCCGCGACCGTCGTACGGAAACGGACGCAGGAGAGTTTCGAGGCGGCCCAGCGGCAGTAGTCGTCGTACTCGACGCGCAGCGGATAGAAGTTCTCGCGTATGTAGAACGAGTACAGACGGCCCGACTCCTTGAGGTAGTTGAGGAAGGAGTACGGGGACGTCGGGTCGGCCAGGGTGACCAGGTCCGACATGAACGGCGTCTGGAGGTGCGCGCCCTCCAGGAACATCCCGGAGTGCCACTCGAAGTCCGGCTTGGACTCCAGGAAGACACCGTCGAGTTCGTCGATCGGCTCGGTGAGGCAGGCGAGACCGAGGTTGAAGGGGCCCAGCCCGATGCCGATGAAATCGTGCGTGCGCACGGCGGATTCAGGAAGCGCGGTCAAGGGAGTCTCCCAGGTACTGCTCGGCGTGGCCGGCGATCAGGTCGAGTACGGCGGAGATGTCGTCCGTCGTGGTCTCGGGGTTGAGCAGGGTGAACTTCAGGAAGTGACGGCCGCCGACCTTCGTCCCCGCGACCACCGCGTCGCCGGAGGCGAACAGGGCCTTGCGGGCGTACAGGTTGGCGCGGTCGATCTCGGCGGGGTCGGTGACGGCGGCCGGGATGTAGCGGAAGACGAGGGTGGAGAGCGAGGGGGCGACCACGACGTCGTAGCGCGGGTCGGCGGCCAGCAGCCGCCAGCCCTGTTCGGCCAGGTCGCAGACCTCGTCGAAGAGCTGGCCGATGCCGTCGGCGCCCATCACGCGCAGCGTCATCCACAGTTTGAGGGCGTCGAACCGGCGGGTGGTCTGGAGGGACTTGTCGACCTGGTTCGGGATGCGCTCCTGCACCATGCGCTGCGGGTTGAGGTACTCCGCGTGGTAGGTCGCGTGGCGCAGGGTGGCCGCGTCGCGGACGAGCACGGCGGACGAACTCACTGGCTGGAAGAAGGACTTGTGGTAGTCCACGGTGACCGAGTCGGCGCGCTCGATGCCGTCGATGCGGTGCCGGTTCTTGAGCGAGGTGAGCAGTCCGCAGCCGTACGCGGCATCCACGTGCAGCCAGGCGCCGAACTGCTCGCACAGCTCGGCGATCTCGGGCAGCGGGTCGATGGAGCCGAAGTCGGTGGTGCCGGCGGTGGCGACGACGGCCATCGGGACCAGGCCGTCCCGCCTGCAGCGCTCCAGCTCATGGGCGAGCGCCACGGTCTGCATGCGCTTGTCGTTGCCGGTGGGCACGGTGACCACGGAGTCCGCGCCGAGCCCGAGGAGTTTCGCCGACTTCTTGACGCTGAAGTGGCTCGCCTCGGAGGCGAAGATCCGCAGTTTGGCGTACGAGTCGGACTTGGCCTCCTCGCGGGCGAGCAGCAGCGCCTGGAGGTTGGACTGCGAGCCGCCGGAGGTGAACACGCCGTCGGCGGAGCAGCCGAACCCGATGCGCTCGTTGGTCCAGTCGATGAGCCTGCGCTCGATGAGGGTGCCGCCGGCCGACTGGTCCCAGGTGTCCAGGGAGGAGTTGACGGCGGACAGGACCGCTTCGCCCACCACCGCGGGGATGACCACCGGGCAGTTGAGGTGGGCGAGGTAGCGGGGGTGGTGGAAGTAGATCGCGTCCCGGAGGTAGACGTCCTCCAGCTCGTCGAGCACCGCGGTGGTGTCGTGCAGCGGCTTGTCGAGGTCGATCCGGTCGATGCGGGGGGCGAGGGTGTCGACCGTGACACCCGTGAACGGACGGTCGGTGGTGGCGAGTTTGGCCGCCACCCGCTCTATTCCTTCGGTCACGGAACGGCGGTACCGATCCGCGGTCGTGTCATTGAGCAGGTGCGAGCGCATGGGGGAGTCCTCCGGGGGGCGGGAGAGGGACGGGCGCATGTAGGAGCCGTGGGGGGCGGCGCTTAACTTAGGTTAGCCTAACCTAAGTTCCTGTGCTTGAGGGTGCGCCTCGCTATTCCTGTGACGCATGACTCTCGACTGGCTTGCCTGCGGGCCCGGTGGGGGCGGGCCGCGCAGTTCCCCGCACCCCTTTCAGGGGCTTGCGCCCCTGATCCGGGCTCAGGCGACCTTCTTGGCCTTTTCGATGGCCTCGGCGAGGTTGTTGAGCATGGGGGTGCACTTCGCGTAGGAGAGGATCGGCTCGGGGGTGCGGCCGATGACCTGGCCGGCCTTGACCGCGGGCAGCTTCTTCCAGGTCGCCTCGGTGATGTCGGCGGGCTGGATGGTCGCGGTGCGGTCGTCCATGATGATGATGTCGGCCGGGTACTTGTCGACGTTCTCCCAGCTCAGGTTCTCGAACCAACCACCGCTGGCCTTCAGGACCTTGGCCGGCGGCTCGACGAGGTTCACACCGAGGGCCTTGAAGTACTCCAGGTCGATGGAGAGGTTCGAGCCGGACACGTAGAAGATGTCCTGGCTGGCGGAACCGGCGAGGACCTTGATCTCCGGGCGGGCCTTGGCGGCGGCGCGCAGCCGCTCGGCCGCGGTCTCGAAGTTCTTCTTCGCCTCAACGATCTTGGCGGCCTTCACGTCCGCGCCCAGCGACTCGGCGAGCGCGAGCATGCGCTCCAGCGGCTCGGGAAGCTGGCGGTCGTACACGGAGACGGCGACGCTCGGGGCGAGCTTGGCGATTTTGTCCTTGGACTCCGCGGGGACGTACCAGAGGGTGCCGGCGTCGTCGAACATCGTGGAGATCAGCACGTCCGGGGCGAGCGTGGCGTACTTCTCGACGTTGAACTGGCCGTACGCGTTGCCGAGGACCGTCACCTTGCTGACGTCCATGTCGCCTGCCTGGACGTCGGCCTTGCCGTCCTTCGTCTTGGTCGGGCCGAAGACGCCCTTGACCTCGATGCCGTAGTCGAAGAGGGCGGCGGCGACACCGGTGAACGCGACGATGTTCGCCGGGACCTTGTCGAGCTTCACGGTCTCGTCGCGGTCGTCCTTGAACGTCCAGGGGCCGGACGCGGCGGCCTTCGACTTGTCCGCCGAGCCACCGCTTTTCGGGTCGTCGTCACCGCAGGCGGCCAGAACGGCACCGAGGCCGACGGCCCCGCCGGCGGCGAGGATGCCGCGTCGGGTGAGGTGGGTGGCACGGGCGTTGGACATGTCGTGGCTGCTTTCGAACAGGGCGGATGGCCCGCTGGACAGATGCGAAGGTAGGTTAGCCTAACCTCAGCTCGTGTCCAGGAGGAGCCTCCCACCTGCCGAAACGCCCGGGGTGGCGGGTCGGGGCCGCTGTGGGCTGCCTGTGCGACTGCCCGCCCGCGAGGCGAAGAAAGCCGGGTTTCCGCGCCTCGCTGCTACCTGCCGTCGCCCTGCGGGCGGCCGTGCGCAGGTCCGTGCCGGTGGCTCACTACGGCGCGAACAGTTCCTCCACGTCGACGGCGGTGACCGCCCGGTCGAACCAGACGCCCAGGGTCCCCAGATCGATGCAGCCGGTGATGCGCTCGTGGGCGGCTTCGGGGACGTCGATGCCGCGGAGAGTGAGGAGGCGGAGGATGTCCTCGGTCCGGCTCTTGGTTCGGCCGCGCGACTCGCCCTCGGCCAGGCCCTTGTCGATGCTTGCTTCGATCAGGGTCCGCTGCCGGGGAAGCGACTGGTGTACGTGGCCATCAAGTTCCTCCAGAGTGCGCGCGTCCGGGGGTCCCCCAGACCGATCTCAGTGAATTCCGTGTGACGTGCGCAAGGTGGATATCAGTAGCGAGAGCTGGAGCGGGCCGGTGGTGAGGATGGTTTCCGGGTCGTCGCTCTCCCGGAGGAGGATCGTTCCGGCGGCGGGGGTGGCGACGTAGACGCAGGAGGACCCCGACTCGCTGTAAGTGGACTTCTGCCAGTGCGGGGTGGTCACGGTGCTCCTTGTCAGATGCTCTTGGCGATGGTGTTGATGAGGTCGTGGGAGGTGTCGGGTTGCAGGGCGGTGCGCTCCATGCGGTCCAGGATCAGCCGGTACGTCTCCAACTTTCCGACCGCGTCGATCAGTTCGTTGCCGTGGCTGGTGTCCAGCGCGGCGGTGTCGAGGGCGGTCACCGGCCCGCTCGCGTAGTCGAGGCCCTGCCCGGCCGTCGGGAACGACGTACCGTCGAAGGGGATGACGCGCAGGGTGATGTTCCGTCGGCCGCCGGCCTCGACGAGATTGCGGAGCTGGGCTCGGGCCACCTCCCGGCCGCCGAACTGCATGCGCAGGGCCGCTTCATGGATGATCGCGGTGTACGGCACCGGGTTGTCGCGGAACAGGACGGCCTGGCGTTTGATGCGGTACGAGACGTAGTGCTCGATCTCGGGCGGGCGCAGGGCCGGGATGAGTTCACGGAAGAGCGCGCGGGCGTGATCGGGTGTCTGCAACAGGCCCGGGATGTTGATGACTTGGGCCACGCGCAGGGCGGTGGCGTGGTGTTCCATCTCGGCGAGGTCCAGGAGAGGGGACGGCAGTACGTCCCGGTACTCCTCCCACCAGCCGCGCGTGCGGTTGGCCGCCATGTCCGCGAGGGCGTCGATGAACGGGTCGTCCCCGCAGCCGTAGATGCGGGCCAGCGTGCGCACGCGCTCCCCGCTCACTCCAAAGCGGTTGGCCTCGATATTGCTGATCTGCGCCTGAGTCGTCCCCAGTGAGTGGGCGGCCACCACCGCGGTCATGCCTGCCCGCTCACGCAGTCGGCGCAGCTCGGTGCCGATACGGAGGCGCCGGGCCGTGGGGGTGCTCCGTGGTGCCATGCCCTCGCTCCGTTTCGCACATCTGACGTGGGCGTCACCCACACAGGGCAAATACCTGAACCTTTTGCACATGTAAGCAAAACCTTCAGGGTCTGCAGCCTACGGTGAGACCCGAACCGCTCAACCGCCCCGCCGGTAAGCCGGAAGTGCACCGCGTACGCAGCTGTACGCGTCACCGCCACCGCCCGGTCGGGGCAGCGAACCAAGTTCCCCCACCGCAGGAGGCGTTCATGGTCACCGTATCCCCATCGCCGTCGTCCCCGCCGGAGTGCGAAGCCGGGCCGACATGGACGTACGCCCTCCAGTTGCCGCACGACCCCCGTGCCGCCCGCGTCGCCCGTGTCACCCTCCGGGCCGTGCTCGCCGGGCATGGGCTGGCTCAACTCACCGAGACGGCCGAGCTGTTGGCGTCCGAGCTCGTCACCAACGCGTACCGCCACTCCTTCGGCCCCGCCGCTCTCCGTCTGCGAGGGCTGGCCGGAGGCAGACTGCGGGTGGGCGTCTGGGACGCCGACCCGCATATCCCGCCTCCGTTCGACAGGCGTTCGGGGCCTCTGAGCCCCGTATCCGCGCCGGTGGAGGCCGAGGGCGGGCGCGGGCTGTTCCTTGTATGCCATTACGCGGACGCGTGGGGTGGCTACCGGCTCGGGGACGATCTCTTCGGGGCGAGCGGGAAGCTGCTGTGGTGCGAGCTGGGGGAGCCGGCGGCCGGCCGTGCCGACAGCGGCGCGTGAAGGCTGCCTGGCGACGGAGGACGGCCGGTGATCAAGCGATGGGCGGCCAGGAGGGCCCCACGCTATCGTGGAAGCGCGACACGCTCTGTAATCAGTGGAGGACCGTGGTGACCACCATGACCGAGCGCACGACCGGTATAGATGCCTCTGCCACTGGAGCCTTCGAGGACATGCTCCGGATCGTCGAGGAGCTGGACACGCCTGACGGCTACAAGGCCGAACTCATCCGGGGGAAGATCATCGTGTCGCCGTGGTCGAAGCTGCGCTACAAGAAGGTGATGAAGTCGCTGCGGCTGCAGTTGCAGCCCCATGCGCCGGAGGGGCACGACGTCGACGTGGCGCCGTTCCTTTTCACCTTCCCCGGCTCCGAGCGCGGCTTCGGTCCCGACCTGCACGTCGCCGACGAGGCGGCCTTCGACGAAGCCGGTCGTCATGCCGACGGTGCCGCTCTGTCCCTCGCCGCGGAGCTGACCTCCGACTCCACCAAGGACGCCGACTGGCTCGACAAGCTGGACACGTACGGTCGGGTCGTGCCCGTGTACCTGGTGCTCGACATGCAGGTACAGGAGGTCACCGCCTTCTGGGACCCGTCGCCGAAGGGGTACCGGTCCCGGCACACCGTTCCCTTCGGGGAGTCGCTGCAGGTGCCGCCTCCGTTCGACTTCGAGCTGGACACGGCCGGGTTCTCCGTCCGCGTGACCGACGGCAACGCGGAGGGCGCGCGGGGCGCGTGAAGACCGGGTGCCGGCGGGCCGCGTGGGAGTTTCACGCGGCCCGGATGGGGCGGGTCAGCCCGTCAAACCCAACTCCCTTGCGATCAGCATGCGTTGGACCTCGCTCGTGCCCTCGCCGATTTCAAGGATCTTGGAGTCTCGCCACATGCGGGCGACCGGGTACTCGTTCATGAAGCCGTAGCCGCCGTGGATCTGGGTGGCGTCGCGGGCGTTGTCCACGGCGATCGTGGAGGAGTGGAGTTTGGCCAGGGCCGCCTCCTTCTTGAACGGTTCGCCCGCCACCAGGCGCGAGGCCGCGTCGCGCCAGGCCAGGCGGGCCGTGTGGGCCCGCATCTCCATGTCCGCGATCTTGAACTGGATCGCCTGGTTCGCGCCGATCGGGCGGCCGAAGGCGTGCCGTTCCTTGGCGTACTTCACCGACTCGTCCACGCAGCCCTGGGCCAGGCCCGTCGCCAGGGCCGCGATCGCGATGCGGCCCTCGTCCAGGATGCGGAGGAACTGGGCGTAACCGCGGCCCTCGGCGCCCAGCAGGTTCGCGGCCGGGACGCGGACGTCCGCGAAGGACAGTTCGCGGGTGTCCGAGGCGTTCCAGCCGACCTTGGAGTAGGGGGCCGCCACCGTGAAGCCGGGCGTGCCGGACGGGACGATGATCGAGGAGATCAGCGGCCCCCCGTCGGGCTTGCGGCCCGTCACCGCCGTGACCGTCACCAGGCCCGTGATGTCCGTACCCGAGTTGGTGATGAAGCACTTGGAGCCGTTGATCACCCATTCGTCCGTCGCCTCGTCCAGGCGCGCCGTCGTACGCGTCGCGCCCGCGTCCGAGCCGCCGTCCGGCTCGGTCAGGCCGAACGCGCCGAGCAGCTCGCCCGAGCAGAGACGGGGCAGCCACTCCGCCTTCTGTTCCGGGGTCCCGAAGAGGTGGATCGGCATCGCGCCGAGTGAGACGCCCGCTTCCAGGGTGATCGCCACCGAGGAGTCCACGCGGGCGAGTTCTTCGAGGACGATGCCCAAGGCCAGGTAGTCGCCGCCCATGCCGCCGTGCTCCTCCGGGAACGGCAGTCCGAACAGGCCCATGCGGCCCATCTCACGGACGATCTCGTACGGGAACTCGTGCCGCTCGTAGAAGTCGCCGATCTTCGGCGCCACGACGTCGCGGGCGAACTCCGCGACCGTACGGCGCAGTTCGTCGAGTTCGGGGGAGAGGCGGTGGTCCAGGGACATCGGGGTCACTCCTTGTGGGAGAGGGCGCGGACGGTGCGGGACGGGCTGGGTCGGCCCAGTTGTTCGGCCATCCACACGCTGGTGGCGGTGAGGAGGCCCAGATCGACCCCGGTGTCGATGCCGAGGCCCGTCAGCATCCATACGAGGTCTTCGGTGGCGAGGTTGCCGGTGGCGCTCTTCGCGTACGGGCAGCCGCCGAGGCCGCCCGCGGACGCGTCCACGGTCGTCACGCCGTGCTGGAGCGCGGCCAGGGTGTTGGCGAGGGCCTGGCCGTACGTGTCGTGGAAGTGCACGCCGAGGGAGGGAGTGGGGACCCCCTCGGCGTTGAGCGCGGTGAGGAGAGCCCGTACGTGTCCCGGCGTCGCCACGCCGATCGTGTCGCCCAGGCTCAACTCGTCGCAGCCCATGTCGAGCAGCGCCCGGCAGACGCGTACGACCTGGGGGAGCGGGACCGGCCCCTCCCACGGGTCGCCGAAGCACATGGAGAGGTAGCCGCGTACGTGGGCGTTCTGCGCCCTGGCCCGTGCGACCACCGGCTCGAACATCGCCAGGGCCTCGTCGACGGTCCGGTTGAGGTTGGCCTTGGCGAAGGACTCCGTGGCGCTGGCGAACACGGCGATCCGGGTCGCGCCGAGGTTCAGGGCGCGGTCCAGACCGCGTTCGTTCGGTACGAGGACGGGGAGGGCCACTGTGCCGTCGGGGGCGCCCAGTTCCCTCACGAGCGGGAACAGCTGCTCCGCGTCCGCCAGCTGAGGGACCCACTTGGGGTGGACGAAGCTCGTCGCCTCGACGGTGGTGAGGCCCGCGGCGGCGAGGCGGTGGATGAACTCCGCCTTCGTCTCCGTCGGGACGGTCGCCTTCTCGTTCTGCAGGCCGTCGCGGGCGCCGACCTCGTGGATACGCACCCTGGTGGGGAGGCCCTCGGCGGCCGGTACGGCCATGGGCAGGCCGAGTTCGGGGGTCGTCATGCCTGCTCCTCCTGCGATGCCGTCGGTTCCTGCGGCGCGATCACGGCCAGGACCTGGTCCATGGCGACCGTCGTGCCCGGGGTGACGTCCAGCTCGGTGACGGTGCCGGCGTGCGGGGCGGAGATGACGTGCTCCATCTTCATCGCCTCCACGACCAGCAGGCTCTGACCGGCGCTCACTTCGTCCCCGAGGGCGACCTTCACGACGGTGACCGTGCCGGGCATGGGGGCGGTGAGGGAGTCCGCGCCGGCGTGCGCGGTGCCGGTGAGGGAGGCGGTGACGGGGTCGTGGTCCATGACGTTCCACGCGTCGCCGTCGCGGCCCAGCCAGGTGCCGGAGTGGTGGAAGGTGTGGGACTGGCCGTCCAGGTGGAGGGTGAGGGTGGAGGCGTCTTCTTCCCCAGCCCCGCCCCTTCCCGAAACCGGGGGCAGGCCCCCGGACCCCCGAAGAGCTTCGGCTGCGCCGCCCGACACCCAGTGGCTGCCGGTTGCACCGAGAGTCCCGGGAGGAACTGGGGCTGCGCCGCCGGCCCCGTCGAGGGCTCTGGCTGCGCCGCCCGGCACCCGCTGCGTATCGGCTGCGCCGCCCGGCTCGCGGTGAACCGGGACGGGAACCGTGCCGTCAGGCACCCCGGGGCCCGTGGCCGCGCCGCCTGCGGCTGCAGCCCCGCTCGCCCCCTCCGCCGCGCCGTCGACGCCCCCCAGCCTGACCTCCGTCCCCTCCGCCGTGCCCCGCACCCGGACGGTCACGGCGTCGTGGCCCGGGACCCGTACGTGGTGCACCGTCCAAGCCGCCTCGCCGCCCAGGCGCCAGCCGCTCGGCACGGAGAACGGATCGGTCCACCCACCCAGCCCGTCCGGCGTTTGAGGACGAGGCCGTTCAGGCCGATCGGGGGTCCGGGGGCGGAGCCCCCAGGGGGAGAGGGCCGCCTGGCGCAGGACGCCCGCCGCCACGTACACCTCCGGCGGAACCTCCGCCGTAACCAGCCCCTCCACCTCCCGTTCCACCAGCCCGGTGTCCAGTTCCCCCGCCACCACCGCCGGATGTGCGAGCAGGTTCCGGAGGAAGCCCGCGTTCGTCTGCACGCCCAGCGTCACCGTCCGGGCCAGGGCCGCGCGCAGGCGGCGCAGGGCCGTCGGGCGGTCGGGGCCGTACGCGATCACCTTCGACAGCATCGGGTCGTACAGCGAGCCGACCTCCGTGCCCTCGGTGAGGCCGGAGTCGGTGCGTACGCCGTCGCCCTGCGGTTCGTGCAGGCGCAGGACCGTGCCGCCGGACGGCAGGAAGCCCCGCGCGGGGTCCTCCGCGCAGATGCGGGCTTCGACCGCGTGACCGGTGAGGGTCACGTCGGACTGGACGAAGTCCAGGCGTTCGCCCGATGCCACCCGCAGCTGCCACTCCACCAGGTCCAGGCCCGTGATCAGCTCGGTCACCGGGTGTTCCACCTGGAGGCGGGTGTTCATCTCCATGAAGTAGTAGGAGGCCGGGTCGTCGCCGGGGACGATGAACTCGACCGTGCCCGCGCCCGAATAGCCGCAGGAGCGGGCCGCCTGGACCGCCGCCTCGCCCATCGCGGCCCGCGTCTTCTCGTCGAGGAACACGCTCGGCGCCTCTTCGATGATCTTCTGGTGCCGGCGCTGGAGGGAGCATTCGCGCTCGCCGAGGTGCACCACGTTCCCGTGGCCGTCCGCCAGGATCTGGATCTCGATGTGCCGGGGGCGGTCGACCCACCGCTCCACGAGGAGCGTGTCGTCGCCGAAGGAGGAGCGGGCCTCACGGCGTGCGGCGGCGATCTCGTCCGTCAGCAGCGCCGCGTCCCGTACCAGGCGCATGCCCTTGCCGCCGCCGCCCGCCGAGGGCTTCAGGAGGACCGGTGTGCCGATCTCCCGTGCCGAGGCGGCGAGTTGCGCGTCCGTCAGGCCGCTGCCCGACGAGCCCGGTACCACCGGGACCCCGGCCGCCTGCACCGTCTCCTTGGCGCGGATCTTGTCGCCCATCAGGGAGATGGCGTCCGACGACGGGCCGATGAAGACCAGGCCCGCTTCCGTGCACGCCCGCGCGAAGTCCGCGTTCTCCGCGAGGAAGCCGTAGCCCGGGTGCACGGCCTGCGCCCCCGTCCGCGCCGCCGCCTCCAGCAGGCGGTCCGCCGAGAGGTAGCTCTCGGCGGCCGGGGCCGGACCGATGCGTACCGCCGTGTCCGCCTCGCGCACGTGCCGGGCGTCGGCGTCCGCGTCGGAGTACACGGCCACCGAGCGCACGCCCAGCGACCGCAGTGTCCGGATGACCCGGACGGCGATCTCGCCCCGGTTGGCCACCAATACCGTGTCGAACATCGTTGTGGGTTCCCTTACATCCGGAAGACGCCGAACTGGGGGTCGCCCAGTGGCGCGTTCGCACAGGCGGTCAGGGCCAGACCCAGGACCTGCCGGGTCTCCATCGGGTCGATCACGCCGTCGTCCCAGAGCCGGGCCGTGGCGTAGTAGGCGCTGCCCTGGGTCTCGTACTGGGCGCGGATCGGGGCCTTGAAGGCCTCTTCCTCGTCCGTCGGCCAGGACTCGCCCCGGCCCTCCAGCTGGTCGCGCTTGACGGTCGCGAGGACGGAGGCGGCCTGCTCGCCGCCCATCACGGAGATCTTGGCGTTGGGCCACATCCACAGGAAGCGCGGGGAGTACGCCCGGCCGCACATCGAGTAGTTGCCCGCCCCGTACGAGCCGCCGACCACCACCGTCAGCTTCGGTACGCGCGTGCAGGCCACCGCGGTCACCATCTTGGCGCCGTGCTTGGCGATGCCCCCGGCCTCGTACTGGCGGCCCACCATGAAGCCCGAGATGTTCTGCAGGAAGACCAGCGGGATGCCGCGCTGGTCGCACAGTTCGATGAAGTGGGCGCCCTTCTGGGCGGACTCGGAGAACAGGATGCCGTTGTTGGCGACGATCCCGACCGGGTGGCCGTGGATGTGCGCGAAGCCGGTGACGAGCGTCTGGCCGAACTCCGACTTGAACTCCGCGAAGCGTGAGCCGTCCACCACGCGCGCGATGACCTCGCGTACGTCGTAGGGGGTGCGGGAGTCGACCGGGACCGCGCCGTACAGCCCGGCGGGGTCCACCTTCGGTTCCGTGCCCTGCGTGACCGACCAGGGCAGGGGTGCGCGGTCGGGGAGCGTCGAGACGATCGTGCGGACGATCCGCAGGGCGTGCGCGTCGTCCTCCGCGAGGTGGTCGGTGACGCCGGAGACCCGGGAGTGGACCTCGCCGCCGCCCAGCTCCTCCGCGGTGACGACCTCGCCGGTGGCAGCCTTCACCAGGGGCGGGCCGCCGAGGAAGATCGTGCCCTGGCCGCGCACGATGACGGCCTCGTCACTCATCGCCGGGACGTACGCCCCGCCGGCCGTGCACGAGCCGAGGACCGCCGCGATCTGCGGGATTCCCGCCCCGGACATCCGGGCCTGGTTGTAGAAGATCCGGCCGAAGTGGTCGCGGTCGGGGAAGACCTCGTCCTGCATGGGGAGGAAGGCGCCGCCCGAGTCCACCAGGTAGACGCAGGGCAGGCGGTTCTCCAGTGCCACCTCCTGGGCGCGCAGGTGCTTCTTCACCGTCATGGGGTAGTACGTGCCGCCCTTGACCGTGGCGTCGTTGGCGACCACCACGCACTCGCGGCCCGCGACCCGGCCGATGCCGGCGATGACGCCCGCCGCCGGGGCCTGGCCCTCGTACAGCCCGTCCGCCGCCAGCGGGGCCAGCTCCAGGAACGGTGAGCCGGGGTCGAGCAGCGTGTCCACGCGGTCGCGCGGCAGCAGCTTGCCGCGGGCGGTGTGCCGGGCGCGGGCCCGCTCGCCGCCGCCGAGGCGGGCCGCGGCGAGTTTGCGCCGCAGTTCGTCGACGAGGGCGTGGTGTGCCGCCTCGTTGTTCCGCCAGGCCTCCGACGCGGGATCGGCCGCGCTGTGGAGCTCCGGTGCCTCGTGCATCCTGCGGTCCCCTCACGCAACAAGTTAATGAGCGTTAACGCGTTTCCTTCAGGTTAACGAGCGCTAACCATCCTGTCTAGAATTGCTTCCATGGCCACCAGAACGGACGCCCCCACCCGCCGCGAGCAGATCCTCAAGGAAGCCGCCCGGCTCTTCGCCGAACGCGGCTTCCACGGGGTCGGCGTCGACGAGATAGGCGCTGCGGTCGGCATCAGCGGGCCCGGCCTGTACCGCCACTTCGCCGGCAAGGACGCGATGCTCGCCGAGCTGCTGGTGGGGATCAGTGAGCAGCTGCTGACCGGCGGCAGGCTCCGGGTGGCGGAGGCAGGCGGGAGTCCGGAGGCGCTCCTCGACTCGCTCATCGAGGGGCACATCGACTTCGCGCTCGACGACCGCCCGCTGATCACCCTGCACGACCGCGAGCTGGACCGCCTGCGCGACAGCGACCGCAAGCTCGTACGGCAGCTGCAGCGGCAGTACGTCGAGCTGTGGGTGACGGTCGTGCGCGAGATCCACCCCGCGCTGGCCGAGCCGAGCGCCCGTTCGGCCGTGCACTCGGTCTTCGGGCTGCTCAACTCCACACCGCATCTGGGGCGCCCCGGGTCACTGCCCGGACGGGCGGGCACGGCGGAACTGTTGCACCGTATGGCGAGGGGCGCGTTCGCGGCGGCCGGGGAGCCCGGGGCGCCGGAGGTGCCCTGAGTGGCCGGGCGTGACGAGCGTCTCTGGATGCCTGCGGGGTCCGGTCTGGACGATGGTCGTGACCGGCCGGTAACGTAGGCCTGAGCAAGCGCTTAGGTATGCGCTCGGACATGGAAACTTGAGCCAGGCGGAGGTGGCGGCGGTGCGCCGTACGGTGTTCAGCGAAGATCACGAGGCGTTCCGGGAGACCCTGCGCGCCTTCATCGAGGCCGAGGTCGTCCCCGTCTACGACGAGTGGTTCGCGGCGGGCCAGGCGCCCCGCGACTTCTACTACAAGCTCGCCGAGCTGGGCGTCTTCGGCATCCGGGTGGACGAGGAGTTCGGCGGCGCCGGCATCGACTCGTACAAGTTCGAGGCCGTGATGTACGAGGAGACCGCCCGCGCGGGTGTCTCCTTCGGCGGCTCCGGCGTGCACGTGCTGCTGGGCCTGCCCTACATCAAGGCGCTCGCCACCGACGAGCAGAAGAAGCGCTTCCTGCCGAAGTTCGTCTCCGGTGAGGAGATGTGGGCCCTCGCGATGACCGAGCCGGGCACCGGCTCCGACCTCGCGGGCATGAAGACCACCGCCAAGCTGAGCGAGGACGGCACGCACTACGTCCTCAACGGCGCCAAGACGTTCATCACCGGTGGCGTGCACGCCGACCGCGTGATCGTCTGCGCCCGCACCTCCCCGTCCACGGCCGAGGACCGCCGCTTCGGCATCTCCCTGTTCGCCGTCGACACCAAGGCCGAGGGCTACTCGGTGGGCCGTAAGCTCGACAAGCTCGGCCTGAAGACCTCCGACACCGCCGAGCTGGCGTTCGTCGACGTCAAGGTGCCCGTCGAGGACCTCCTCGGCGAGGAGAACAAGGGCTTCTCCTACCTCGGCGGCAACCTGCCCTCCGAGCGCTGGGGCATCGCCTTCGGCGCGTACGCGCAGGCCGCGGCGGCCGTCCGCTTCGCCAAGGAGTACGTGCTCGAGCGCACGGTCTTCGGCAAGCCCGTCTCGCACTTCCAGAACACCAAGTTCGAGCTGGCCGCCTGCCAGGCCGAGGTCGACGCCGCCCAGGCGGTCGCCGACCGCGCCCTGGAAGCCCTCGACCAGGGCGAGCTGTCGGCCGCCGAGGCCGCGTCCGCGAAGCTGTTCTGCACCGAGGTCGCGCACCGCGTCATCGACCGCTGCCTCCAGCTGCACGGCGGCTACGGCTTCATGAACGAGTACCCGATCGCCCGCCTGTACGCGGACAACCGCGTCAACCGCATCTACGGCGGCACCAGCGAGATCATGAAGTCGATCATCGCGAAGAACATGGGCCTGTAAGGCCCGCGAAACCATCCGGGAAACGACTGCACGGTACAACTGACGCATGAGTCAGGCACTTGAGGGCCTGCTCGATCTGCTCGACCTCGAGCGGATCGAGCAGGACATCTTCCGCGGTCAGTCACGCTTCGCCGTCGTCCCGCGCGTCTTCGGCGGACAGGTCGCGGCGCAGGCCCTGGTCGCCGCGGGCCGTACGGTCCCCGCGGACCGGCACGCCCACTCCCTGCACGCCTACTTCCTGCGCGCCGGGGACGCGGGCGCGCCCATCGTCTACACCGTCGACCGCATCCGCGACGGCCGGTCCTTCACCACCCGCCGGGTGGTCGCCGTCCAGCACGGACAGCCGATCTTCCATCTCTCCGCGTCGTTCCAGACGTACGAGGAGGGCATGGACCACCAGACCGCCATGCCGCCCGCGCCCGACCCGGAGACGCTGGAGACCACGGACGAGATGCTGCCGCGGTACCTGGAGGCGTACGGGGACCAGGGTGTCGCCCAGCGGATGCTGGAGGCGCGGGCCGCAGTCGACCTGCGCTACGTCGACGCGCCGCCGTTCGCGAGCGTCGGCAAGCCGCGCGAACCGCGCTCGCAGGTCTGGTTCCGCACCAACGGCAAACTCGACGGCGCGATCGACGAGCCGCTGCTGCACGTCTGCCTCGCCACGTACGTCTCCGACATGACGCTCCTCGACTCCGTGCTGCTCGCCCACGGGCGCGGCGGCTGGGTCACCGGGGACGTCGTCGGGGCCTCCCTGGACCACGCGATGTGGTTCCACCGCCCGTTCCGTGCCGACGAATGGCTCCTGTACGACCAGGAGTCGCCGTCCGCGTCCGGGGGGCGGGGGCTCGGGCAGGCCCGCATCTACACGCGGGACGGGCAACTGGCGATCACGGTGATCCAGGAAGGCGTGGTCCGTATCCCGCGGGACCAGTCGGACTAGTCGCCTGCGGTCAGTCCTGCCGCGTCCAGCAGGTAAGCCGTCATCGGGTCGTAGTGGCGGGGGCTCGTGACGTGGTCGTCCATGGGGACGGTCACCTGGACCGTGCCCTCCGCCTCCGCGAGGAACAGGGCCGGGTCGTTGCAGTCCGCGTAGCCCACGGAGTCCACGCCCAGCTGGCCCGCGCAGCCCGCCCACCCGTGGTCGGCGACGACCAGGTCGGGCAGGGGGCTGCCCTCGCCCTCCAGGCCCTTCAGGATCGCCCGCATCGGCTCGCCCGAGTGGGTGTGCCACAGGGTCGCGCCGTGCTCCAGGACGGCGACGTCGGCGAACTGGAAGACGTAACCCTCGTCCGTCGTCAGGCCGTCCGGGATGACGACGATCTCGCAGCCGGCCGCGCGCAGGGCGGCGGCGGTCGCGCGGTGCACGTCCAGCAGGCCGCCCGGGTGGCCCGTCGCGAACAGCACGCGCTGTCTGCCGGCTGCGGCCTTGCGCAGACGGCCCGCCATGCGCTCCAGCGCGTCCACGGTCAGCTCCGGGTCGATGGTGTCCTGGCCGTACCGGTACTCCGGGTCGTCGTTCACGCCGCACCGCTCCGCCATCACCGCGAGGACGTCCTGCTCGTCGGTCCAGCGGTCCCCGAGCTCCAGGCCGAGCCAGTAGTTGCGGTCGCCATTGGCCAGCTTGCGGTAGTGGGACAGGTTGTTCTCGCGGGGGGTGGCCACGTTGCCCGCGATACGCGTCTGGACGAGGTGGTCGAGGAGGTCGGCGCGGCTGGGGGTCACGGGTATCGGCATACCCCCATTCTGCCGGTGCGCTCCGCTGGGTGGTGCCGGGTATCGAACCGTGGGATTTGAGTCACTCGGGGGTTTGGGGAGGGTTGATCTGTTTGTCGGGTGCGGGCCGGTGGGGGTCGGCCGCGCAGTTCCCCCGCGCCCCTGAAGGGCGGGGCTCCGCCCCGGGCCCCGGGTTTGGGCTGTCGTCGGCTGCGGGCCGGTGGGGGCTGGTCGCGCAGTTCCCCGCGCCCCTGAAAAGCGGGGCTGCGCCCCGGCTTTTGTCTTCGGGTGCGGGTCGAGTGTGGCCGGTCGCGCAGTTCCCCGCGCCCCTGGAAGTGGGGCTGCGCCCCTACTTCCAGCCCGTCCGGTGTCTTTCAGCCCGTCCGGCGTTTGAGGACCGGGGGTTCGGGGGCGGAGCCCCTGAGTTCGTGACGGGGCGGGTAGGGGCGGCGGGGGCGAGGGAAGTGGTCAGGTGGCGCGTAGGGCGAACCACAGTTCCATGCGGACGTCCGGGTCGTCCAGGTCCGTGTTCAGGAGGGCCGCCGCGCGGGCGACGCGTTGGCGGACCGTGTTGCGGTGGACCGAGAGCGCCACCGCCGTACGGTCCCAGCTGCCGTGCAGGGACAGCCAGGTGCGGAGCGTCTCCGTGAGGGCGGGGTTCGCCGCGACGGGGGCGAGCACCGCACGGGCGTACGCGGCGGCCTCGTCGGGCGGGACCAGCCCGGCCAGCCCCGGCTGATCCCCGTGCCGGACCACCGGCTCCCGCACGGCCCGCGCCCGCGACAGCGCACGAGCGGCCTGCGTGTCGGCGACCCCCCACTCGCCCGGGGCGACGGCCGCGCTCACCCCGCACGTCCAGCCGGACTGGGCGACGGGTTCGCGGTGACCCGCGGGGACGAGGACCCGTACGACGTCACCGGCCAGGTCGACCAGCGGAGACCCCAGCGCCGCCCCGAGCGCCGACGCGGCCACGGCGTCCGGCGGGGGGCCGTCGGGGCGCGCGTGCACGACGACCCACAGCTCGCCGGGGTCCAGCAGCGGAGCGACCTCCTGCGGCGCGGCGCCCAGCAGCATGCGGACGAGCGCCGAGGAGCGGGCCGCGCCCGTACTGCTCTGGTGCTCCCCGGTGAGGAGGGAGAGGAGCACCGCGCCGACGGAGGCGATCGTGTGGTCGCCCGGATCGCGGCGGGCGGCGGCCACCCCGAGGACGAATCCCTGGCCGGTGCCGAGGGCGTACGCGGCGAGATGGACCCCGGCCACGGTGTCGCTCGCGGAGGACGGCGTCGGACCGCTGCCGAGGCCCGGACCGCCGTCGCCGCCGGGCCGTACCACCGCCGCCAGCCCCGCCAGCGCCGCACCCACCTCCGCCCCCGTTCCGGGCCCCGGCAGCCGCCCCGCAGAGGCCACCTCCCCGCCGTCCGGGGCGTACAGCGCGGCGCGGCCCCCGGTCCGCTGGGCGAGCTGCCGGAGCACCGACGGGACCGGGTCCGGGCGGGCAGCGGCGGCGGCCAGGCTCTGCTGGGCCTCCGTGACGCGGCGCAGTTCGGTGTGCCGGGCCTGGGCCATGAGCTGCCAGACCGCCCGCGCCACGCCGGAGAAGGTCGTCCGGGGCGGCACCTCCACGAGCGGCAGCCCGTACTGGTCGCAGGCCTCCACCAGGGCCCGCGGCACCGTGTCGTGCACCGGCGCCACCCCGAAGCCGAGGGCGGCGCCGCCCGCCGCGACGATCCGGGACACGTACGCGTCGAAGTAGGTGCCCGATCCCGCCGCCTCCGGAATGTGCACGCCCGCCGTCAGCAGCAGCTCGCCGCCGAGCAGGTACGGGTACGGGTCCGCCATCTCCGAGGTGTGCGCCCAGTGGATCACCGTGGCCGGATCGCCCGGGCCCGCGATCTGCCGCAGTCCGAGATCGTCGCGGGCCAGCAGGGCGGCGAGCGCGACCGGCGGGGTGGGCGGGACTGCGGGAACGGCGGCGTCCGGCATGGTGGACGTTTCCTCCATCTGATCCGGTGACAGTGGATGAAACGTACACTTCAGCGTTGCTTTCCGGCCACCTAATGTCGTGGCGACCGGAGACCGCGGGTAAGGGCAGCCGCCCACCCCGGTGCACACGAGCGATCCAGCCAGCCAGGAGGGCCCCATGGCCGTCGACTACACCGTGATCGTCGTCTATCTCGCCGGGATGCTGGCCATGGGCTGGTGGGGCATGCGCCGCGCCAAGTCCAAGAGCGACTTCCTGGTCGCCGGACGCCGGCTCGGCCCGACGATGTACTCGGGCACGATGGCCGCGATCGTCCTCGGCGGCGCGTCCACCATCGGCGGCGTCGGCCTCGGCTACCAGTACGGGCTCTCCGGCGCCTGGATGGTCTTCACCATCGGCCTCGGGCTCCTCGCCCTGTCCCTCTTCTTCTCGGCGCGCATCGCCCGGCTGAAGGTCTACACGGTCTCCGAGATGCTCGACCTGCGCTACGGCGGCCGGGCCGGGGTGATCTCGGGCCTGGTCATGTGGGCGTACACCCTCATGCTCGCGGTGACGTCGACCATCGCGTACGCCACCATCTTCGACGTCCTCTTCGACATGAACCGGACGGTCGCGATCATCCTCGGCGGCTCGATCGTCGTCGCGTACTCGACGCTCGGCGGCATGTGGTCGATCACCCTCACCGACATGGTGCAGTTCGTCGTGAAGACGATCGGTGTGCTGCTTCTGCTGCTGCCCATCGCCGTCGTCAAGGCCGGCGGGTTCAGCGAGATGAAGGCGCAGCTGCCCACCGGCTACTTCGACCCGCTGGGCATCGGCGGCGAGACGATCTTCACCTACGTGCTCATCTACACGTTCGGCATGCTGATCGGGCAGGACATCTGGCAGCGCGTCTTCACCGCGGGCAGCGACAGGACCGCCAAGTGGGGCGGCACCGTCGCGGGCACCTACTGCCTGGTGTACGCGCTCGCCGGCGCCGTCATCGGCACGGCCGCCAAGGTGCTGTACCCGAAGCTGGCCAGCCCGGACGACGCCTTCGCCACCATCGTCAAGGACGAACTGCCCGTCGGGGTACGGGGACTCGTGCTCGCCGCCGCCCTCGCGGCCGTGATGTCCACGTCCTCCGGAGCCCTCATCGCCTGCGCGACCGTCGCCAACAACGACATCTGGTCGCGGCTGCGCGGAGCCGTCCGGCCGGGGGGTGACGGGGGCGAGGAACACGACGAGGTCAAGGGCAACCGCATCTTCATCCTCGTCATGGGCATCGCCGTCGTCTGTACGGCCATCGCGCTCAACAACGTCGTCGAGGCCCTGACCGTCGCCTACAACCTCCTCGTCGGCGGCCTCCTCGTGCCCATCCTCGGCGGGCTGCTCTGGAAGCGCGGCACCGCCCAGGGCGCCCTCGCCGCCGTCGCGGTCGGCGGTGTCGCGGTCGTCGGCCTGATGGCCACCTACGGCATCCTCGCGAACGAGCCCGTCTACTACGGCCTCCTCGCCTCCCTCGCCGTGTACGTGATCGTCTCCCTCGCCACGCCCGCCACCGACGCGGCGGTGCTCGCCGCCTGGCGCGAACGCCTCGCGGGCCGTGGCTCCGAGCCCGCCGCCGAACTCAAGGAAGAGAGTGTCACCCGATGAACACCAACGAGACGCCCCGCGGGCCCGTCGACTCCTCCCGCGTACCGCGCTACGCGGGACCGGCGACCTTCGCCCGGCTGCCCCGCCTCGACGAGGTCGGCACCACCGACGTCGCCGTGGTCGGCGTGCCGTTCGACGCGGGCGTCTCCTACCGGCCGGGCGCCCGCTTCGGCGGGAACGCGATCCGTGAGGCGAGCCGACTGCTGCGGCCGTACAACCCGGCGCAGGACGCCTCGCCGTTCGCCCTCGCGCAGGTCGCGGACGCCGGTGACATCGCCGCGAACCCCTTCGACATCAACGAGGCCGTGGAGACCATCGAAGGTGCCGCCGACGAACTCCTCGGCACCGGCGCCCGGCTGATGACCCTCGGCGGCGACCACACCATCGCGCTGCCGCTGCTGCGCGCGGTCGCCCGCAGGCACGGCCCGGTCGCGCTGCTGCACTTCGACGCGCACCTCGACACCTGGGACACCTACTTCGGCGCCGAGTACACGCACGGCACCCCGTTCCGGCGGGCCGTCGAGGAGGGCATCCTCGACACCGAGGCGCTCTCCCACGTCGGTACCCGCGGGCCCCTGTACGGCCGGCAGGACCTCACCGACGACGAGAAGATGGGCTTTGGCATCGTCACCTCCGCCGACATCTACCGGCGCGGCGCCGACGAGGTCGCCGACCAGCTGCGCCAGCGCATCGGCGACCGCCCGCTCTACATCTCCATCGACATCGACTGCCTCGACCCGGCGCACGCGCCCGGCACCGGCACGCCGGAGGCGGGCGGCATGACCTCCCGCGAACTCCTGGAGATCCTGCGCGGCCTCGCCTCCTGCCGGCTGGTCTCCGCGGACGTCGTCGAGGTCGCCCCCGCGTACGATCACGCCGAGATCACCTCGGTCGCCGCGTCCCACACGGCGTACGAGCTCACCACCATCATGTCCCGCCA
Organism: Streptomyces sp. NPDC127119; assembly: GCF_042677425.1. NCBI lineage: Bacteria > Bacillati > Actinomycetota > Actinomycetes > Kitasatosporales > Streptomycetaceae > Streptomyces > Streptomyces sp. NPDC127119. The sequence continues at coordinate 57,213 of NZ_JBHXTO010000021.1, forward strand.
GATTGCAGAGGCCCGAGCGCAGTGACCCACGACCACGACCTGGTGCTCCGCCCGACCCCGGAGCAGACGGAGGCCGCGCTCGACCCGCCGCCCGGCCGCAACGGCGGAGACCTGGTCGTGGAGACCCTCACCGGTCTCGGCGCCACCACCGTCTTCGGGCTCCCCGGCCAGCACGCGCTCGGCATGTTCGACGCGCTGCGCCGCTCCGACCTCGCGTACATCGGGCTGCGGGTCGAGAACAACGCCGGATTCGCGGCGGACGCGTACGGCCGGATCACCGGCGAGGCGGCCCCGCTGCTCCTGTCGACCGGTCCCGGCGCGCTGACCTCGCTGGCCGCGCTCCAGGAGGCGGCGGCGGCCAGCGCCCCCGTCCTCGCCATCAGCAGCCAGATCCCGGGCGCGGGCCTCGGCGGCGGCCGGCACGGCTACCTCCACGAACTCCCGGACCAGCAGGCCTCGTTCCGGGGCGTGGTGAAGTCCGTCCACACGGTCCGTACGCAGTCGCAGATCCCCTCCGCGATCGCCGAGGCCTGGGAGTCGGCGCTCACCGCCCCGCACGGGCCCGTATGGGTGGAGATCCCGCAGGACGTGCTGCTCGCCGAGACGGCCCTGCCCGTCGTGACCGCCGTGGACGCGGCGCCCCACGACCTGCCGCCGCGCCCCGAACTGACCGCCGTGGCCGCCGACCTGCTCGCGAACGCGGCCCGACCGGTGATCATCGCGGGCGGCGGAGTCGTACGCGCCGACGCGTCGGGCAAGCTGCGGCAGCTCGCCGAGCGGCTGAACGCGCCCGTCGTCACCACCTTCGGCGGCAAGGGCGCCTTCCCCTGGAACCATCCGCTCTCGCTGCAGTCCTGGCTGGAGGACCGGCACACCACGGACTTCCTGGAGGACGCCGACGTACTCCTCGTGGTCGGCTCGGGGCTCGGCGAACTCTCCTCGAACTACTACACGTTCAAGCCCCGCGGCCGGGTCGTCCAGATCGAGGCCGACCTCGGGAAACTGGAGTCCAACCACCCCGCCCTCGGCATCCACGCGGACGCCCGCCTCGGCCTGTCGGCGCTGCTCGAAACCATCACGGAGCAGCGGCAGGACGAGACGGCCGCGGACCGCGTACGGACCGTGCTCGACCTCGTCCGCGAACGGATCGACGCGCAGGAACTCACCCTGGAACAGCAGGTGCTGGCGGCCGTCCGGGAAGCCCTGCCCGACCGGTCGGCGAGCTTCTGGGACATGACGATCCTCGCCTACTGGGCCTGGTCCGCCTTCGACGCCCGGCGCCCCAACACCATGCACTCCGCCCAGGGCGCGGGCGGCCTCGGCTACGCCTTCCCGGCGGCGGTCGGCGGCGCGGTCGCCGACCCCACCCACCCCGTCCTCGCGGTCTCCGGCGACGGCGGCGCGCTCTACTCCATCGCCGAACTCGCCACCGCCCGGCAGCACGACCTCGACGTGACCTGGCTGATCGTCGACGACGGCGGGTACGGCATCCTGCGCGAGTACATGACGGACGCCTTCGGGCAGTCCACGGCCACGGAACTGACCCGCCCGGACTATGTGGCGCTCGCGGAGTCCTTCGGCGTCCCCGGCGTACGGACCACCCCGGACACCCTCGCCGCCGACCTCGCCAAGGCCCTCGCCACGCCCGGCCCCTCGGTGGTCGTGCTGCCGGCCCTGCTGCGGATGTTCGCGCCGACGCACCTGGGCTGAGCAATCCCCTTTTGCGGGGGCGGACATGACGGTGGGGCGGCACGGGGCCGCCCCACCGTCATGTCCGCAGGCCGATCGGTCAGCGCAGGTACGCGCCGAAGTGGGCGGCCGTGGCGGGGGCGCCGAGGGTGCCCGCGCCGAACGCGAACGACGAGGTGGCGGTGAGGCCGCTCGCCGTGCCGTTCAGGATCCAGACCGCGCCGTTCTGCTCGTTCTCGGCGGTGGAGCCGGCCGCGAGGTCTCGGTGGCCGTCGCCGTTGAGGTCCAGCAGGGCGGTGCTCACACCGAACTCGTCGCTGTTCTCGGCGACTCCGGGGATTCCGGCGGTGTTCTGGTGGAAGACCTGCGTCCCGGCGCCCGTGGCACCGGCGGCGCTGCCGGGGACCAGGGCGACCGAGCCGGTGTCGTAGATGTCGCCGACGTCCTCGCCCGGGATGCCGAGCGCGATGTCGGCGTAGCCGTCACCGTTGACGTCCGCGACCGAGACCGACGCGCCGATCTCGTCCTCTTCCTCCTCGGCGCCGGGGAACCCGGGCGAGTCCTGGTTGAAGGTCTGGACGCGGTCCTCGGACAGGCCGGTGGCCGAACCGAGGGCGACCTTGACCTTGCCGCTGCCCCAGTCGTTGCCGACCACGACGTCGTCGAAGCCGTCCTTGTCGACGTCCCCGACGCCGGTGCCCATCTTGTTGCCCGCGGCCTCACCGGGGACCCAGGCGCCCTTGAAGCCCGCGTTGCCGCCGCCGAGGAGCAGGCGGTTGCCCCAGACGCCGTCGCCCTCGTAGTGGTAGGCAACGATGTCGTCCTTGCCGTCACCGTTGACGTCGCCGGTCTCGGTGGTGCGGACGGGGCCGCTGATCGACTCGCCGGACTTCAGGAGGGGCAGGGTGGAGGCGGGCGTTCCGGCACGCGAGACGGGGCCCTTCCACACGGTGCCGGTGGCGTTCACCGGGTCGTCGCCCTCGACGTTCTGGTAGGTGAACAGGGCGAGGTCCGTCTTGCCGTCGCCGTCGAAGTCACCTGTGGTGGGGGTCCCGTACCCGGCTATCGCCGTGCCGCCGGTGAGTCCGGAGGCGGAGCCCCACAGGATGACGGAGCCGGCCTTGCCGCCCGCGATCACGAGGTCGCTGTAGCCGTCGCCGTCGAGGTCGCCCTTGCTGAAGGTCGACCCGAAGCGCTGGCTCGCGGTGGCGGAGCCGGGAACGCCACTGGTGGAGCGGCTGATGAGCTTCTTGTTGGAGGCGGAGACGCCACTGGCGGAACCGTACGTGACGGCCACGTAACCGGCCTTGGCCTTGCTGGAGATGGTGCCGTCCGGGGCGCCCACGACCAGGTCGGCGTAGCCGTCGCCGTTGAAGTCGTCCTGCGCGTCCGCCGCCGCGGGGGCCGCCTGGGCCGAGGCCCCGGTGAGGGCCATCGCGCCGAATCCTCCGGCGAGCAGCACGGCCGCTGCCAGGGGTGCGCTGAGCGCGGTACGAGTTCGGCGGTGTGCTCGGGACATACGTGAGCCTTTCGAGTCGGTCGACGTCCATCTGTCGACGTTCGTCGGTCGTCGGATTCCGCTTTGTGTGCGGAATGCCGCGTTCACTGGGTTCGACTCGATCGGGGCGCCACCGGTTGTGCGCTTCAATGTCATGGATTCGTAACCGCAGAGACAGATGTGGCGCTGAACTCCCCATTGGTGACCGGGGGTTCAGCGCCACTCACTGTCGGTTCCGTGCGGCCCGGGCCGGGCTACCAGATCGCCTCGACCCACTCCGGGTGGTCGATGAACGGGTTCCGGTTGTGCTGGTAGTTGCTGTAGATCAGCTCGTTGCGGCGCTCTTCGGAGGTGCTGGGCGGGTCCTCGTCGTTCCACTGCTTCAGCACCGAGAGGCGGCCGTGGTACGGGACGCTGCCGTTGGTGACGGCGTCGTTGGGCTCCAGGTCGGGCCAGGAGTCGTCGCCCTCGTACCGGACGGCCATGTAGAGGATCATCCGGGCGACATCGCCCTTGACGGCGTCGCGCGGCTCGAAGGAGTTCGAGTCGGTGAGGCTGCCGCCGCTGTTGGTGAAGCTGCTGCCGCCGTTGTCGAAGTCCTTGTTGCCGCGGATGCTGTTGACCTGGACGTCCTCGGGCCGCAGGTGGTGCAGGTCCGTGCCGGGGCCCGCGGAGGTGCCGAAGTCGCCGTGGGACTGCGCCCAGGTGTGCTCGCGGTTCCAGTCGCCGACGTCACCGCCGTTGAGGGACTTGCTGCGGGAGATGCCGGAGTAGAGCAGGACCACGTTGCTGCTGTTGTTCGGGTCCTGGTCGGTGACCTTGAGCGCCTCCCAGACCGCGGAGTACGAGATCTTCGTCTGGCTGCTGATGATCGTGTGCAGCGAACCCTTCAGGGCCGTGCCGGTCTTGCCGATCGCGTTCGCGTAGTACGTGTCGTCGTACGCGGTGGTGGTGGCCGCGGCGGGGGTCGCGGCGACCGTCGGGAGGGTGAGGCCGACGAGGACGGCGGAGACGCCTGCTGCCAGCGCCTTCCACTTGCCAATCTGCACAACGGACATATGGGGTGCCCTTTCCCGAGAACGGCACGCGCCGGTACGCGGGGCCCGCAGTGAGGAGGGGCAACGGGCCCGCGTTCTACGCGTGTTGACAGTTCGGTCAATCGGGAGAGTGGCATGGACATGAGGTCGCTTGCGTAACGGGAAGGGGTCGGTTGGGTGACGTTCTCGCATACGACGCAACTCCTGGACGTTTCCGGTCCAGGGGTTGCGAAGAGCCAGGGTTTTCCCCAACTGACTTAGGGGAGGCCCTAGTTGACGTCCTCGGCGTCGAGGCGGTAGAGGGACTGGGTGTTCTGAGAGTCGACCGAGGAGCTGTCGGAACTGTCCGAACTGCCGGAGGACGCCGACGAATCGCCGCTGTACTCGCTCGCCTTCACCGCCGTCGCGTGCTTCTGCACCCAGGCGGTCACCTCGGCGCTGACGCTGTCGGAGTCGCCGCCACCCAGACCGCCGCCTCCGCCCATGCCTCCGCCGCCGAGCACGATGTAGTGCAGTTCGCCCTTCTTCACGAGTTCCTTCAGCTTGGCGAGGGTCATGGCCTTGTCGCTGCCGGACCAGCCCCACATGGAGATGACGGGCTGCTTCGTGCTGACGATCAGCTGGGCCGCGCTCTGCGAACTGGACACCGCGACCAGCCACTTGGCGCCGTCGCGGTGCTTCTCCAGATAGGAGGTCATGGCGCTGTCGGCACCGCCCATGCCGCCGCCGCCCATGCCGCCACCGCCGCCGCCCGCGCCACCGGGCTGGGCGGTGCCGCCCTGCTGCTGGTCGTCACCCTGCTGACCGCTCGGGGTGCCACTGGGGGCTCCGCTGGGAGGCGTACCCATTTGGCCGCCGCCGGGGGCTTCACCACCGGCTTGCTGACCACCTTGCTGCTGGCCGTTCTGCTGGCCGCCGGGGGCCTGACCGCCACCGCCGCCGGGGAAGCCGCCCTGGCCGCCACGGCCACCGCCCCCGCCGCCGGGTCCGCCGCCCATGCCGCCGCCCGTGGTCGGGCCCGCCGTCGGGTTCGTACCGTTCATGCCGCCGCCCGAACTCGCGGTCACGGAGGCCGCGTACGCCGTGGGCCCGGCGAGGGAGGCGACGACGGCGGCGGCCACCGCGGCGGTGAGCAGCCGTGTCCGCCGACCCGTCCGGAAGAGGAACAGGCCCACGATCGCCAGGACCATCACCACCGCGACGGCCGGCCACAGCCAGGTGTTCCAGTCGGTGGCGCGCCGCAGCAGGACGACGGCCCAGACGCCGGTGGCGGCGAACGCCACGGGCAGCACCCAGGACCAGCGTTTGGCGTCACCCGTGCGGAAGGCGCGCAGGAGCATCGCCCCGCCGCCTCCGCACAGCGCCGCGATGCCGGGCGCGAGGGCGGTCGTGTAGTACGGGTGCATGGTGCCTTCGGCGAGGCTGAACGTGAAGTAGTGCAGCACGGTCCAGCCGCCCCACAGGATCAGCGCGGCGCGCGTGAGGTCCGTACGGGGGGCGCGGCCACGCAGGACGAGGCCGCCGACGAGGGCGATCGCGGAGAAGGGGAGGAGCCAGGAGATCTGGCCGCCCAGCACGTCGTTGAACATGCGGCCGATCCCGGCGGTGCCGGAGAAGCCGCCCCCGCCACCACCTCCGCCCCCGCCGCCGTTGCCCTCGCCGCCGAGGACGCGGCCGAGCCCGTTGTAGCCCATGATCAGGTCCCAGGCGGTGCCGTCCGTGGAGCCGCCGATGTACGGGCGCTCGGAGGCGGGCACGAACGACACGGCGGCGGCCCACCAGAAGCTGGAGACCGCCAGTGCGACCGCGGCGACGGCGAGGTTGCGTACGCGGCGGAGCAGGCCGCCCCGGGCCGCGTACAGGTAGACGGCGAAGACGGCGGGCAGGGCGATGTAGCCCTGGAGCATCTTGGTGTTGAAGGCGAACCCGAAGCACACGGCCGCGCCGACCAGCGGAAGCAGTTTGCCGTTGTGGACGGCGCGCAGGGCCAGGGCCGCGCCCCCGACCATCAGCAGCACGAGCAGGGTGTCGGGGTTGTTGTCGCGGTTGATGGCGACGGTGATCGGGGTGAGCGCGAGGACGAGCGCGGCGACGGCGGCCGGGGCGTGGCCCCAGACCCGCTTGACCGACGCGTGCAGGATCCAGATCGTGCCGAGGGCGGCGGCGACCAGCGGCAGCATCATCTGCCAGGTGCCGTACCCGAAGACGCGGCAGGACAGGCCCATCACCATCAGGACGAAGGGCGGCTTGTCCACGGTCATGAAGTTCCCGGCGTCCAGCGAGCCGAAGAACCACGCCTTCCAGCTCTGCGTGCCGCTGAACACGGCGGCGCTGTAGAAGCTGTTCAGGCTGGAGGAGGAGAGGTTCCAGGAGTACAGCACGCCGGCCAGGACGAGGATCGCGGCCAGCACGGGCAGCGACCAGCGGGGCGCCTCGTCCGGCCGCGCGACCGGCTCGTCGGGAGGCGTCGAGGCGACGGCCTCGGGGGCGTGGGGGTACGGATCGGTGGCAGATGTCACGAGCTCATCGTGCGCGGCCGGTTTTGGCAGCACCTGTGCTGAACCTGGGCCTCACCTGTGAGCGCCGAAGCCTCCGGCTTTGACGGCACCGACGAACGAGGCCCAGCCGCTCCGACGAGCGGGTCACCGCGGAGCAACTCCGTTTTCTGGCAGGCCGCCTGACGGAGGCTCTGACGGACGTGCACCGGATCGCCGTGAGTCGGGGTCCGGCGTCACGCGAACGTCCGCACGATGACGGGAAGCGTTCATGCCGATGTCGGGCGGCGCTCACCGAAGAGGGCTAAAAGCGGCTCTGACCTGCAAGGTTTTTGGAAGAGGAAGCCGGTTTCCGTACAACCACCCTTTGGGATCCGGGGTCTCACCGGGGGAGTGGGGACAACACCTGTCCCACTGGTCTCACAGACCCCGGCGGGCGGCCTGATCAACCGCTCCACCTCCACACCCACTTCCGTACCCATCCATACGAAGGGTTCCTTCCGCATGCGCACTTCACGGGTCCTCTCCGCCGCAGCCCTCGGTCTCACCCTCGCCGGAGCCGCCCTCCTGGCCCCCGTCGCGGCCCAGGCGGACACCGCGGCCTCGGCGACCGTCACCTACCGGGACGGCTCGGTCTGGTACACGGCCGCCCCCGGCCAGGTGAACGACCTGCAGGTCTCCATCGAGTACGTCGACGTCGACCCCGAGGGCGACGAGGACGAGTACCTCATCACCTTCCGCGACCAGGTCGACATCGCCCTGGGCCACGACGCGTGCACCTACCCCTCCCCGGCCGACCACACCGTCGTCCAGTGCACGGAACCCACCCCCCTCGGCTCCGACGACCTGAACCAGTACGACGTCGACCTCGGCGACGGGAACGACACCGCGACGATCGGCACCGGCAGCGCGCAGGGCACGATCCGCGGCGGAGACGGCGCCGACGTCCTCAAGGGCCGGTACGCGAACCAGCTGAGCGGCGGAGCCGGCGACGACCGCATCGAGGGCATCGACGGCTCCTGGATCCGCGGCGCCGACGGCGGCGCCGGCAACGACACCATCCTCGCGAGCTGCGACTACAGCTGCAACGGCGGCGCGGGCGACGACACGCTCACCGCGGTCAGCGACGACGAAGGGGGCTACACCACCCTGTACGGCGACGACGGCGACGACATCGTGCGCGGGACGACGGGGAACGACTACCTTTACGGCGGCAAGGGCAACGACACCCTGTACGGCCTCGCGGGCGACGACACCATCTACGGCAACAGCGGCAACGACACGCTGTACGGCGGCGCGGGCAGCGACACCCTCTCCGGCGGCGCGGGCGTGAACAAGGTCTACCAGGACTGAGTTCCACCCGCACCGGTGCTCCGACGGCGGCGGGCACACACGCGCACCGCGTGCCCGCTGTCCGGAATTCATGGGCAGGACCCTCCCCCTCCACCCGTTCCTCCTACCGTGACGCCATGCCCACGCCCACGCGCCTGAGATCCGTACTCGCCACCCTCACCGCCGGCCTGGCGGCAGCCACCTGCCTCACCGCCGCCGGCCCCGCCGCCGCTGCCCCCGCCCAGCCGCGCGGCCACGCCTGTTCGCCCGCCGTCTCCATCGAGCGTTTCTCCGACGCCCTCGACAAGACGGCGTACGAGGGCACGTTCGTCGGCAACTTCTCCGCGCTGGCCGTGGACCGGGACGGGGCGATCGCCGCGCTGTCCGACCGGTCCTCGCTCTTCACCCTGGACCCGAAGACCCTGCGTCCGCGTTCCGTCGTCCCGCTGGCCGACGAGGGCGGCGCCGCGCTGGACTCCGAGGGGCTCGTCGTCGACCGCGACGGCACCCGGCTCGTGTCGTCCGAGACCGAGCCGTCGGTACGCCGCTACGGCCGCGACGGCACGATCCTCGGCCGCCTCCCCGTGCCGGACGCCCTGCGCGTCGCCCCGGCCGGCCGCGCCACCGCCAACCAGACCTTCGAGGCGCTGACCCTGCTGCCCGGCGGCCGTACCCTGCTGGCCGGCATGGAGGGCTCCCTGTCCGGCGACATGGCGGGCATCGTGCGCCTCCAGACCTGGCAGCGGCACGGCAAGAGCGACTTCCGGCTCGCCGCCCAGTACGGGTACCGCGCGGACACCGGTCTCGGGGTCGTCGAGGCCGCCGCGACCCCGGACGGCCGCCTCCTCGTCCTGGAACGCGGCTTCACCGCCGGGGTCGGCAACACCGTCCGCCTCTATCTGGCGGACCTGCGGCATGCCACGGACACCTCCCGTATCGACGCCCTGACCGGCCAGGACGGCGTACGCCTCGTCCGTAAGACCCTTCTCGCGGACATCGCGGACTGCCCCTCCCTCGGCGCGACCGCCAAGCAGCCGCAGCCCAATCCGCTGCTCGACAACATCGAGGGCATGGCCGTCACCGGCGGCAGCCGGGGCGCCCTGCGTGTCCTCCTCGTCAGTGACGACAACCAGGGCGCCACCCAGACCACCCGCTTCTACTCCCTCCGCGTGCGCCCCTGATCCCTCCGCGCACGCCCCCGATTGTTGCGGAGGGATGAAATCCGCTTCGATCCGTGTTGGTGCCTTCCGGACGATCAGGCCGGACGAGGGAAGGCATCAGGAGTGACAACGCAGCGGGGATGGGCACGGCGGCTGGCCGGGTACGCGTGGCGGTACCCGAAGGACGTCGTGCTCTCGCTGGGCGCCTCGCTCGCCGGCATGGCCGTCATGGCCGTCGTGCCCCTCATCACCAAGGTGATCATCGACGACGTCGTGGGCGACCACACCCGCGACATGGCCCCCTGGGCGGGCGCGCTCATCGGCGCGGGCGTCCTCGTCTACGTCCTCACCTACATCCGCCGCTACTACGGCGGCCGGCTCGCGCTCGACGTCCAGCACGACCTGCGCACCGACATGTACGAGACGATCGTGCGCCTCGACGGCAGGCGCCAGGACGAGCTGTCGACCGGCCAGGTGGTGGGCCGCGCGACCAGCGACCTCCAGCTCATCCAGGGCCTGCTCTTCATGCTCCCGATGACCGTCGGGAACATCCTGCTCTTCCTGATCTCCCTGGGGATCATGGCCTGGCTGTCCCTCCCGCTCACCCTGGTCGCGCTGGCCGTCGCCCCCGCCCTCTGGTTCATCGCCCGGCGCAGCCGCTCCAAGCTGCACCCGGCGACCTGGTACGCGCAGGCGCAGGCCGCCGCGGTGGCCGGGGTCGTCGACGGCGCGGTCAGCGGCGTACGGGTGGTGAAGGGCTTCGGGCAGGAGGACCAGGAGACCGGGAAGCTCCGGGAGATCGGGCGGCGGCTCTTCGCGGGGCGGCTGCGTACGATCCGGCTCAATTCCAAGTACACCCCGGCCCTCCAGGCCGTTCCGGCGCTCGGGCAGGTCGCCATGCTGGCCCTCGGCGGCTGGCTGGCGGTGAAGGGCGAGGTCACCCTCGGTACGTTCGTCGCCTTCTCCTCCTATCTCGCCCAGCTCGTGGGGCCCGTGCGCATGCTCGCCATGGTCCTCACCGTCGGCCAGCAGGCCAGGGCGGGCGCCGAACGCGTCCTGGAGCTGATCGACACCCGTCCGTCGATGGAGGACGGCACGAAGGACCTCCCGGCCGACGCGCCCGCGACCGTCGAGTTCGACGGCGTGTCCTTCGCCTACGACGACGACCGCCCGGTCCTCGACGGCCTCAGCTTCGAGATCCGCGCCGGCGAGACCCTCGCGGTCGTCGGCTCCTCCGGCTCCGGCAAGTCCACGGTCTCCCTGCTGCTGCCCCGCTTCTACGACGTGACCGGCGGCGCGGTCCTCATCGGCGGCCTCGACGTGCGCGAGCTGACCCTCGACTCGCTGCGGGCCGCGATCGGACTCGTCCCCGAGGACTCCTTCCTCTTCTCGGACACCGTCGGGTCCAACATCGCGTACGGCCGCCCCGAGGCCACCCGTGAGGAGATCGAGACCGCCGCCCGCGCCGCCCAGGCGCACGGCTTCGTCTCCGCGCTGCCCGACGGCTACGACACCAAGGTCGGCGAGCACGGACTCACCCTCTCCGGCGGTCAGCGCCAGCGCGTGGCCCTGGCCCGTGCGATCCTCACCGACCCGCGCCTGCTGGTCCTCGACGACGCGACCTCCGCGGTCGACGCGCGCGTCGAGCACGAGATCCACGAGGCCCTGCGCGGAGTCATGGCGGGCCGCACCACCCTCCTCATCGCCCACCGCCGCTCCACGCTGAACCTCGCCGACCGCATCGCCGTCCTCGAAGACGGCCGCCTCGCCGACCTCGGCACCCACGAGGAGCTGACCGAGCGCTCGCCGCTCTACCGCCGTCTGCTCACCGACCCGGACGAACTGGGCGGGGTCTCGCCCGGTCACACCACGCCGTCCTGTCCGCAGGAGGACACCTCCGTACGGGACGAGCTGGACGCCGAGTTCGACGCCGAGCGCGGGGTCACCCCGCACCTGTGGACCGGCGACCGCGAACCCAAGGACACCGCGCTGGCCGGTATGCCCGCGACCCCCGGCCTCCTCGCGCAGGTCGACGCCCTGCCGCCCGCCACCGACACCCCCGGCGTCGACGAGGCGCGCGCGGTCACCCCGGAGGAGTCGTACGGGCTGCGGCGCCTGCTGCGGGGCTTCGGGCTGCCCCTGCTCGTCAGCCTCGGCCTGGTCGCCGTCGACGCGGGCATGGGCCTGCTGCTGCCGGTCCTGATCCGGCACGGCATCGACGAGGGCGTCTCCGAGATGGCGATCGGCGGTGTGTGGGCGGCCTCGGTGATCGCCCTGATCAGCGTGCTCGTCCAGTGGGCGGCGCAGATCGGCGAGACCCGGATGACCGGCCGCACCGGCGAGCGGGTCCTGTACTCGCTGCGGCTGAAGATCTTCGCGCAGCTCCAGCGGCTCGGGCTCGACTACTACGAGCGGGAGCTGACCGGCCGGATCATGACCCGCATGACGACGGACGTGGACGCGCTGTCCACGTTCCTGCAGACCGGTCTGGTCACCGCCTTCGTGTCGGTCGTCACCTTCTTCGGCATCATGGGCGCGCTGCTCGTCATCGACGTACAGCTCGCGCTGATCGTCTTCCTGACGCTGCCGCCGCTGATCGTCGGCACGTTCTTCTTCCGCAGGTCCAGCGTGAAGGCGTACGAACTGGCCCGTGAGCGGGTGTCCGTGGTGAACGCGGACCTCCAGGAGTCGGTGTCGGGGCTGCGCATCCTCCAGGCGTTCCGGCGCGAGGGCTCGGGCGGGCGGCGCTTCGCGGAGGGCAGCGACAGCTACCGCCAGGCGCGTATCCGCGGGCAGTGGCTGATCTCGATCTACTTCCCGTTCGTGCAGCTGCTGTCCGCGGTCGCCGCCGCCTCCGTGCTCGTCGTGGGCGCCGGGCGCGTCGACGCGGGCACCCTCACCACCGGTGCGCTGGTCGCGTACCTCCTCTACATCGATCTGTTCTTCGCCCCCGTGCAGCAGCTCTCGCAGGTCTTCGACGGCTACCAGCAGGCGACCGTCTCCCTCGGCCGGATCCAGGAGCTGCTCCAGGAGCCGACCTCCACGAAGGCCGCCGCCGAGCCGCTGGAGGTGCTGTCCCTGAGGGGCGAGATCGCCTTCGAGGACGTCGACTTCGCTTACGGGCCCACTGGCGAAGGTGAAGCGGAGGAGGCGCTCAGCGGGGTGCGGCTGAGCATCCCCGCCGGGCAGACCGTCGCGTTCGTCGGCGAGACCGGCGCGGGCAAGTCGACCCTGGTGAAGCTGGTGGCCCGGTTCTACGACCCGACCGGCGGCCGGGTCACGGTCGACGGCACGGATCTGCGCTCGCTCGACCTGACCTCGTACCGGCACCGTCTCGGAGTGGTCCCCCAGGAGGCGTACCTCTTCCAGGGCACCGTCCGGGACGCCATCGCGTACGGCCGTCCCGACGCCACGGACGCGCAGGTGGAGGCGGCGGCCCGCGCGGTCGGCGCGCACGACATGATCGCCACGCTGGACGGCGGCTACCTCCACGAGGTCGCCGAGCGCGGGCGCAACCTCTCCGCCGGCCAGCGCCAGCTGATCGCGCTGGCCCGCGCCGAACTCGTCGACCCGGACATCCTGCTCCTCGACGAGGCCACCGCCGCGCTCGACCTGGCCACCGAGGCCCAGGTCAACCAGGCCACCGACCGCATCGCGGGCCGCCGCACCACCCTGGTCGTCGCCCACCGGCTGACCACGGCCGCCCGCGCGGACCGGGTCGTGGTGATGGCCGACGGCCGGGTCGCGGAGGACGGCACGCACGACGAACTGCTCGCGCTCGACGGCCGGTACGCGCGCCTGTGGCGGACGTTCGTGGGGGAGCCGGACCCGGTCCGCACCGCGACCTGACGGCTCGGGCCACTCCGCGGAGACGCTCGGACACCTCTCGAAGACGGCCCGGACACGCCGCGAATGCGCCATGAACACGCAGAAAAGCCGCAACCGGCGGGTAGGGCAACCGTTCGCCGTACGCCATGCGTCCGTACAGCAGTACGTCGAAGCAGGGCATCAGACGCCGGGGGCCGTGGAGGGACACCAGTGGACATGGGCGCGATACGCCGACGCCTCACGCTCGGTACCGCCGTGCTGACGGCGTCCGGACTGCTGGCACTCGCGGGCCCGGTGGGCGACGCCTCGGCGGCGTCACCGTGTGCCGGGCGCAAGGTGCGCACCCTGCCCTTCTCCACCGGCCATGTGGACGTCCACAAGAAGCGCGGCTACGTGTGCGCGGTGACCTACCCCAAGAAGGTGGGCGCCCGCCGCTACATGATGGTGAGCGTCCAGGCCCGGGGCAGCGAGCGCGTGCCGAACGCGGGCCGGTTCGTGCGGTACGCGGGTCCGGTACGGGTGCACGCGGGCCACCGCTGCGTACGGGTCACGGGGGCCGTCGGCCCGGGTACGGTCAGCACGGGCTGGATCCTCTGCTGAACCCCCAAGTCGCGCGGTCTTCGCATCGACCTGACGGTAATGTCCACAACATCCCCTGGTGTGACAGCTGTTGCTGGGCTAAGTTCCGGCGGACATCTGCGTATTCAGGGGAGAACGCATGCGCAAGACGCTCAGATGGCTGTTGTCCCTCGTGGTGCTCATAGGCACCGTGAGCACGGCCGGGGCGGCCACCGCCGCCCAGCCGGACGCCGCCACCGCAACCAACCTCGTCACGGACGAGTCGGCGGACATCAAGGACCGCCTCCTCGCGATACCGGGCATGAGCCTGATCGAGGAGAAGCCCTACACGGGCTACCGCTTCTTTGTCCTCAACTACACCCAGCCGGTCGACCACCGGCACCCGTCCAAGGGCACCTTCCAGCAGCGCATCACCGTGCTGCACAAGGACACCGCCCGCCCGACGGTCTTCTACACCGGCGGCTACAACGTCTCCACGACCCCGAGCCGCCGCGAGCCGACCCAGATCGTGGACGGCAACCAGGTCTCGATGGAGTACCGCTACTTCACTCCGTCCCGGCCCGCGCCGGCGGACTGGTCGAAGCTCGACATCTGGCAGGCGGCCAGCGACCAGCACCGCATCTTCAAGGCACTCAAGCCGGTCTACGACAAGAAGTGGGTCTCCACGGGCGGTTCGAAGGGCGGCATGACCGCCACCTACTTCGAGCGCTTCTACCCGCGTGACATGGACGGCGTCGTCGCGTACGTCGCCCCCAACGACGTGGTGAACAAGGAGGACTCGGCGTACGACCGGTTCTTCGCCAAGGTCGGCACCAAGGAGTGCCGCACCCGGCTGAACGCGGTGCAGCGCGAGGCGCTGGTACGCCGTACCGCGCTGGAGAAGAAGTACAAGGAACTGGCCGCCGCCGAGGGCTACACCTTCACCACCATCGGCAGCCTGGACCGGGCGTACGAGGCGGTCGTCCTCGACTACGTGTGGGGCTTCTGGCAGTACAGCCTGCTCGCCGACTGCGACACGATCCCGGCGGACGCGAAGAACGCCACGGACGACGAGATCTGGACGTCGATCGACACGATCTCCGGCTTCTCGTTCTACACCGACCAGGGCCTGTCGCCCTACACGCCGTACTACTACCAGGCGGGCACACAGCTCGGTGCGCCGACCATCGTCTTCCCGCACATCGAGAAGAAGTACATCCGCTACGGCTACCAGCCGCCGCGGAACTTCGTGCCGCGCGACATCAAGATGAAGTTCCAGCCCGGCGTCATGCGCAGCGTCGACTCCTGGGTCAAGCACAACGCGAACCAGATGCTGTTCGTGTACGGGCAGAACGACCCGTGGGGCGCCGAGCCGTTCCGCCTCGGCAAGGGTGCCCGTGACTCGTACGTGTTCACGGCCCCGGGCCTGAACCACGGCGCCAACGTCGCGGGTCTCGTCGCCGACGAGAAGGCCCTCGCCACGGCCCGCATCCTGGAGTGGGCGGGCGTCGCCACGGCCGCGGTCCAGGCGGACCCGGAGAAGGCGAAGCCCCTGGCCAAGTGGGACTCGAAGCTGGACAAGCGCACGGTCGAGCGTCAGCTCCGTCCGTAGCCGTTCCGGTCACGCGTCCGGTGCCGCGCCCGTCCGTCCGGCCCCCGGGCCACGAGCCCCCGGGCTACAACGGGCGGGCGCAGCCCACCGGCTCCGGTCCACCGAGCTGCACGTACAGCTCGGTGGACGCGGGGCAGTCGGAGCGCCGCTGCACGGCCCCGGTCACCTTGTACTCGGGGGCCCTGCCACCACTCGGGCCACCACTCGGGCCATCACTCGGGCCGGCGCACGCGGTCTCGCGGACCTCGCCCGCACCCGCGCCGTAGACACAGTCGCCGACGATCGTGCGGGGGCCTCCGCCGCCGCCCGGGTCGCCCGGGTGCGGGGGCTCCAGGTTGCGCATACAGGCGTACCCCTGCGGGACCGAGCCGTCGCCGTCCTCGTCGGCGGAGGGCCGCTGCTCGCTGATGTGCAGCACGAAGTCCGTGGTGGCGGGACAGGGCCGGCCCTCGCCCGCCCTGCCGTCGTGCCGCGCGATCACCCGCGCCGCCGCCCGCTCGCTGGTGCACGGCACCTCGGTGAACGACTCGCGCCCGAACGAACTGCACTCGTCGATCCCGAGGAACACCACCCCGTACCCCGACGCCTGGGTCGGGACCGGAGCGGGAGTCGTGCGCCGCGCGTCGCCGTCGGACCCGGACGGCTGCCCGCACCCCGCGAGAGCCGCCGGCACCAGCATGAGCAGCGCGCACACCAGCGGCGCGCACAGCATCGCCGCCGTCGCGTCGGCGGACCTCGCGCGGTGTGCGCCCGCGCCGCGTGCCTCGCGCATGGCACCTCCCCCCGATCATCCCCAGCCCAGCGTGACCCGCCGGGGCGGGCCCCGCCAGGCGTACCGGACGCTTTGCGTCACTTGGGGATGCGGGAAGGGGCGCACGTCGTAGACCCGGTACGCCAGGCCGGGCGCGCGCCCCTGTGTAGGACCTCAGTACGTCAGGCCGTGCCCCACGGGATACAGCACCACCGCCGGATCGTCCGCGCGCTGCACCGGCACGGGCAGCCTGCCGCGCGGACCCACCCGCCCGGCGAGCACCCGTACCGCGGCGCGCAGCTCGACGTCCGTCCACGAGTACGACGCCAAGTAGGCCTTGACGTCTGGCAGTTGCGCCACGTCGTACGGGTTGCGGATGGCGAGCGCGACCACCGGGCGGCCGGTGGCGAGCAGTTGGTTCACGAGGGCGCGCTGCGCGGAGGCGGCGGTGACGTTGTACGTGCCCACCAGGACCGCGTCCACGCCCCCTGCCGCCGCGACGGCCTTCGCGATCGTCGCGGCCGAGGGGGCCGTGCCCGTCGACAGCACGGTCGGGGTGAACCCCAGCTCGGTGAGGGCGTTCGCCAGGACGGTCGTGGGCGGACCCGTGGTGCCGGACGGCGAGGCCGGATCGGCGCCGACGACGAGCACCTTCGTGTGCGTACGCCGTGACAGGGGCAGCAGCCCGCCGGAGTTGACGAGCAGAGTCGTCGTCCGCTCGGCGACACGGTCGGCGGATTTCAGGTGCGAGGGGATCCCGACCGTGCGGTCGACCCCCCGCCCCGTGACGTACGGGTCCTTCAGCAGCCCCAGCTTCGCCTTCAGCCGCAGCACGCGCAGGATCGATTCGTCGAGGCGGGCCTCCGTCAGCTCGCCGCCGCGGACGGCCTGAAGGACGGCGTTCCAGGCGACGTCCAGCTTCGGCGGGTTGAGGAGCTGGTCGACACCGGCCTTCAGGGCGAGTACCGGCACACGGTCGTCGCCGTACTTCGTGCGGACACCCTCCATGCCGAGCGAGTCCGTCACCACGACCCCGTCGTAGCCGAGACGTTCGCGCAGGATGCCGGTGAGGATCGGACGCGAGAGAGTGGCCGGATCGCCGGCCGGGTCGAGCGCCGGAACCATGATGTGCGCAGTCATGATCGAGTCGATACCGGCGGCGATCGCGGCCTTGAACGGGGGCGCGTCCAGCTCGGCCCACTGTGCCTCGGTGTGCGCGATCACCGGGAAGCCGTAATGGCTGTCGGTCTCGGTGTCGCCGTGCCCCGGGAAGTGCTTGGAGGTGGCCGCGACCCCGGCGCCCTGATAGCCCTTCACCTGCGCGGCGACCAGGCCCGCCACGGCCTCGGGATCGGCGCCGAAGGAGCGAACGCCGATGACCGGGTTGGCCGGGTTCACGTTCACGTCGGCGACCGGGGCGTAGTCCTGGAGGATGCCCATCGCACGCAGCTCGGCGCCGCCGATGCGCCCGGCCGTGCGGGCGTCCGTGCGCGAGCCGCCCGCGCCCAGGGCCATCGCGCCGGGGAAGAGCGTCGCGGGCGTGCCCACCCGTGCCACTATGCCGTGCTCCTGGTCGGTGGAGATGAGCACGGGCAGCCCGCGGGGCTGCTCCAGCGAGGCCTTCTGGATGCCGTTGCTCAGGTCCGCGATCTGGTGCGGTGCGCGGGTGTTGTGCGCCCACCCGAAGTAGATGATCCCGCCGACCCGGTACTTCGCGATCAGCTCGGCGGCCGTCCGTACGCCGATCTCCGCGAGGTTGGCGTCGATGTCGGCCTGGTCGGGCTCGGTCGCGGAGTGCCCGTACACCCGCATGACGAAGAGCTGCCCGACCTTCTCTTCGAGCGTCATACGGGAGACGAGGGCCCGCAGCCGCTTGTCGTCGCGGTGCGCGTGGGCGCCGGTGCCGGTGCCGGCGAGTGCGGGGGTGGCGCCGGCGACGGCTGCGGCCGCACCGGCGGTGGCCGCGAGCAGCGTACGTCTGGAGGTGTGCACGTGCGCTCCTTCCGGAGAGGGCCCGGGGGACCCGTGGAGGGGCGAGCTGAACGAACCCTTGCGGGTTTCCCTTGCAGGATTCCCTCGGGCGATCCTTGAAGAAAACTGCCAAGGAGTCACGGATATCCGGGAAATTTCTGCCAGTCAATAGCGCGGACGGACGCGGTGGGGGTGGCGCGGGGGCGGTGCCTGGGTGGCGCCGGGGGAGGGGCCGCCACCGGCGCTGTTGGAGGGGGGCGCGCCGGTGACGGCGTGCTGCCGGCCGCAGGCGGCGGAGAGGGTGGTCAGCGATCGCAGCCAGCAGCGAGGCCGACACCGCACTGCGGAGACTCATCCGACAGCATGCGAATTGGACGAGGGCCGGTGGGGATGGGTTCCCCGGAATCCCCGAATTCCGGCAAGTAGGTACGAGGGCGGACGCGAGTGCGCTCCCGGGACGGAAGGGGCACACGTTCGAACCGGCCGCGCCCCGGCGGTGGCCGGCCGCGCAGTTCCCCGCACCCCTAAAAGACTGCGCAGTTCCCCGCGCCCCTGGAGGTGGCGGGCCACCGCGATCGTCTTGAGGGGCGCGGGGAACGGCGCGAGCAACCGAGACGAACCCGCACTCGGCGACGGGCCTTTTAGGGGGCGCGGGGAACGGCGCGATCAGCCACGACGAACCCACACCCGACAACGAACCTTTCAAGGGGCGCGGGGAACGGCGCGATCAGCCACGACGGACCCGCACCTGGCGACGGGCCTTTTAAGGGGCGCGGGGAACGGCGCGATCAGCCACAGCGGGCCCGCACCCGGCGACGGGCCCTTCAAGGGGCGCGGGGAACTGCGCAGTCTTTTGGGGCGTGGGTCCGCGCTCGGGTGGCGGCTCGGGGCAACGGCGCGCTGCGCGCGCTACGCCGCGTCGTTCAGGAGGCGCGACAGATAGTCATGCCCCGCCCCCAACAACCCCTCCAACGGCTCCGCCGCCTCGTACCACCGCTTCTCGTACTCCCAGCACAACCACCCGTCCCACCCCTCCCGGGACAGCAGGTCCACACACTCGGTGAGCGGCAACACCCCCGCCCCCAGCGCCAGCGGAGTCGTGTCGTCCGCGGACGCGATGTCCTTGACCTGGACATACCCGAGGAACGGCGACAGCGCCGCGAAAGTCGCCGAGGGCTGCTCCCCGCCGAGCCACGTGTGCATGACGTCCCAGAGCGCCCCCGCCTGCCGGTGCCCGACGGGCCCGAGGACGCGGATCGCGTCGGCGCCGGTGCGGTGCGAGTCGTGGGTCTCCAGCAGGATCCGTACACCGAGGTCGGCCGCGTACTCGGCCGCCGTGCCCAGCCGCCGGGCGGCCGTCGCGTCGGCCTCCTCGGGCGTCTGGTCGGGTGTCTGCCCGGAGCCGCCGCCGGGGAAGACCCGGATGAAGGGTGCGCCCAAGTCCCGTGCCAGGCCCAGGAGTTCGCGGATCTCGGCGAGTACGGGCTCGTCGTCGCCCGGCGCGGCCACCCGTACGTACCCGGCCAGGCCCAGGACCTCGACGCCCGCCGTCTTGAACTCGGCGACCACGTCGGCGCGTGCGGTGAGGTCGAGGCCGGTGTGCACGGGCTCCTCGGGATGTGTACGCAATTCGACGCCGTGATAGCCGTGGGTGGCGGCGAGCCGCACCACGTCGCTGATCGGGAGTCCGGGTACGCCGAGGGTGGAGAAGGCCAGTTTCACGAAATCGCACCTTCGCTGTCGATCGAGTCGGGCGAGTCAGGACTGCGGGCGCGGACCGGTCCGCGGGCCGGACCGCGGGCCGTTGCGGCCAAGGGGCCGGGAATCCCGAGTGCCCCCGGGCCGGCGCACCACGAAACGGACCCTACCCGCCGCTCGCGTTCTCTCACTTCCGCGTCACTCCTGTGTTCCGAGCAGGTCCAGCCGCCAGTCCTGCCCGACGAGATCGGCGCCGAAGGAGCGGTGCGGTTTCTCGTCGACGAGGACGAACCCGTGCCGCTGGTAGATGCGGCGGGCGGAGGACAGGACGTCGTTCGTCCACAGGACCGTCTCCCGGTAGCCGGCCCCGCGGGCGAAGTCGACGCAGGCGCTCACCAGCCGGTCGCCGATGCCGAGGCCGCGCGCGTCCGGCTCGACGAGCAGCAGGCGCAGCCGGGCGGCGCCGGGTGCCTCGTCCCGTACGCACATCACGCTGCCCACCTGGCGGCCGTCCAGTTCCGCGATCCACACCCGTTCCAGGTGGGGGTCGTGGTCCTCGGCGAAGTCGGCGACGATCCGGGCGACCAGCCCTTCGTAGTCCGCGTTCCAGCCGTACTCGGCGGTGTAGAGCGCCGCGTTGCGCTGCACGATCCAGCCGAGGTCGCCCGGGCGGGGCTCACGCAGCAGGACGTCCTCGCGGCGCGGGGGCCGGCGTCCGGCGTCGGAGAGGATCGCGCGGATGTCCCGCATGGCCTCGGCGAGCCGGGTCCGGTCCCCGGGCGGCACGCTCGACAGCAGCGAGCCGACCGAGTCCCGTGAGCGCTCGTCCAGCAGGTCGGCGGTCTCCCGCCCGCGGGCCGTGAGTGTGACGCGGCGGCGCCGGGTGTCCTTCTCCGAAGGTGTCCGCTCGATCAGTCCGTCCTTCTCGAACTTCGCCAGCAGCCTGCTCAAGTAGCCGGAGTCCAGGGAGAGTTCGGTACGGAGGTCGGCGGTGTCGGTACGGGGGGAGTGGGCGAGCTCGTACAGCACGCGGGACTCCGTGAGCGTGTACGGCGCGTGGAGTTGGCGGCCGTAGTCGAGTGCGCCGATGAGGTTGGTGTAGAAGCGGTTGAAGGCGCGGATTTCCTGAACGGTCATGGCACGTGACACCTGTCTCACAGCGACGGTCAAGAGAATATTGCTGACTCAGTCAGAGATTATGCCTGACGGGGCCAGTTCCCGGCACGGCTTCGGCCGGTTTCCGGCCCGACGGCCCGGATAGCCTTCCGGGGTGCTGCAGTACGACGATCTGACACCGCCGGAACGTGCCGTCTGGGATGCCTTTCCCGAGGGCAGGCTCGTGGACCTGCGCAGCGGGGACCCCGAGGAGGACGACGCCGTCGGCGGGCGGGCGTGGGGCGCCGCGCGCACGGTCAGGGCCGAGGTCCTGGCCGCCCTGCTGCTCGGGGCGCACTCCGCCCGGCCGGGAGCCGTCGCCGCCCTGAACCTCACGGGCGCGCGGATCGTCGGCCGCCTCGACCTGGCGGGCGGCGACATCGCCCACACGGTCCACCTCGCGTCGTGCAGGCTGGAGGAGACCGTGAACCTGCGCGGCAGCGCCACCCGCACGATCCGGATGACACGCTGCCGGGTGCTCGGCATCGAAGCGCAGATGGTCCGCGTCGAAGGCCGCTTCGAACTCAGCGGAACGACTCTGCGGGGCGGCCGGCTCGCACTCACCAACGCCCACGTCTCCGGAGAACTGGACCTGAACGGGGCCACACTGGAGGCCGACGGCAAATGGGCCCTGTTCGCGGGCGGACTCGTCGCAGAGGGCGCGGTCTTCTGCAGCAAGGGCTTCACCGCCAGGGGAGGGCTGCGGCTGCTGGGGGCCCAGCTGTCCGGCGGCCTGTTCCTGGGCGGAGCACGGCTGGCGAACCCGGCGGGCGAGGCGCTGCTCGCCGACACCGCCACCGTGTCGACGCTGGAACTGACCGACGGCTTCAGCGCCACCGCCGCCGTCCGACTGCGTGGCGCGCACATCACCAACCGCCTGTCGCTGCGGGGCGCCGCCCTCGGCGAGCCCGGCGCCGCCCTGGACCTCGCCCGCATCCAGGTCGCCGAACTCGACCTCACGCCCGCGGTCGCCCCGTCCGGCGGCATCGACCTGCGCAGCGCACGCGTCGAGGTACTGCGCGACAACGAGACCGGCCGGACCGCACGCGTACGGCTGGAGGGGCTCGTCTACACCTCTCTCCACGCGGACGACGCGCCGGCCGCCGGACTCGGCGAACGCGTCGGGGCGGCCCGCCGCGTCGCCTGGATCCGCCGGTCACCCGGCTACAGCCCGCAGCCGTACGAGCAACTCGCCGGCTGGTACCGCCTCATCGGCCATGACGACGACGCGCGCCTCGTCCTGCTGGAGAAGCAGCGGCACCGGCGCGGCACCCTCCACCCCGTCGCCCGGATCTGGGGCCGCGTCTTCGACGCCACGGTCGGCTACGGCTACCGGCCCTGGCGCGCGGGCGGCTGGCTGATCCTGCTGTCACTGATCGGGACGCTGGTCTTCAGCGCCCACACCCCCACGGCGAACAAGGAAGGCGAGGGGCCGCCGTTCAGCGCCGTGGCCTACACGCTGGACCTGCTGATCCCGATCGGCGGCTTCGGCCAGCGCGGTTCCTGGCACTGGGCCGATCCGACGGTCATGGGCCTCTCGTACGCGCTGATCGCCGCGGGCTGGCTACTGACGACGGCGGTGGTGGCGGGCATAACCCGCTCCCTGAACAAGAACTGACCGGGACGGCCGAGAGGGGCCGGCTTTGGGTTGGGTCCCAGCCTGCGGGTCCGCGGTGGCTGGCCGCGCAGTTCCCCGCGCCCCTGGGGGGTGGGTGCCTTGGGCCGGACTGCAGCCTGCGGGTCGGTGGTGGTTGGCCGCGCAGTTCCCCGCGCCCCTGACGGGGCCGCGGCCCTCACCGGCGCACCCAGCCCCACACGACCCGCAGCCGACGACCCGACCGCACCCCCACCCACCTAGGGGCGCGGGGAACGGCGCGCTCAGCCACCACGGACCCGCAGGCTGAACTCCGGCCGGAGGCCCCCCAGGGGCGCGGGGAACTGCGCAACACCCCCCACCGGCCCGCACCCGAAAAACGACCCCCGCCCCCCCCCAACCCCCAACCCCCAACCCCCTACGCCCCCTTGGGAACCCCCGTAGACCCCCGCACCATCAACTCCCCCCGAATCGTCGCGATCCCCCCGGGCGGAACCTCCTCCCGCCCCATCGCGATCCGCCCCGCCCGACCCCCCGCGTCAGCCAGCGGCAACCGCACGGTCGTGAGCGCCGGCACCGCGTCGATGCTGAACGGCAGGTCGTCGAAGCCGACGACGGACACGTCGTCCGGAATGCGCAGGCCCGAGTCCCGAAGGGCCGCGCACGCGCCCAACGCCACCGTGTCGTTCGCCGCCACGACAGCCGTCAAGTCGGGCTCCCGGCGAAGGAGTTCGATCGTGGCCTCGTACCCCGCCCGCCGGTCGTACCGCCCATGAACCGTCCGCGCGGGATCGTCGGCGATGCCGTGCGCGGCGAGCGCGTCCCGATGCCCTTCCAGCCGGTGCCGCGTGGTCGTCCGCTCCTCGGGCCCCGCGATGTACCCCATCCGCCGGTGCCCGAGCCCGATCAGATGCTCGGTCAGTTCCCGCCCGCCACCCCGGTTGTCGAAGGTGAGCGCCACCGCGTCGGTGTCCGCCGGCGCGGGCGGCCGTCCGCACAGCACCACGCGCGTCCCGGCCTCCCCGAGCTTGCGCAGCTTCGTCGCCATGGCTGTCGCGTGCGCGGTGTTCTCCACGGCCCCACCGGTCAGTACGACGGCAGCGGCCCGCTGCCGTTGAAGGAGCGTGAGGTAGGTGAGTTCGCGTTCCGGAGAGCCGCCGGTGTTGCACACGACGGCGAGCCGTTCCCCGCCCGCCCGGCCCCCGGGCCCTCCGATCTCGGACTGGATCGCCCCTGCCATGATTCCGAAGAACGGGTCGGCGATGTCGTTGACCAGGATCCCGACCAGGTCGGAGGTGGCTGCCGCGAGTGCGCTCGCGGGACCGTTCAGTACGTAGTCCAGGTCGTCCACGGCCCGCAGCACCCGTTCGCGGGTGGAGGCCGCCACGGGATAGTTCCCGTTCAGCACGCGCGACACCGTCGCGGGCGAGACCTGCGCGCGAGCCGCCACGTCCGCCAGGGTCACCGTCATCTCGAAGTCCTCCGGTCGCGCATCTCGTCATCGTCGTCAGTCCAGTGCGGGCCCGCTGCCCCGTCGTAGCCACAGCCACAGCCGTTGCCGCAACCATCGCCGCAGCCAGAACCACAGCCGCAGTCACAGCAACAGCCAGAACCACAGCAACAGCCGAAACCACTGCCATCACCACCGTCCGGCGCAACGCCCAGCCCCGACGCCCCTGGCCGGAAGTCGCCCGAGCAGCGCGGATGAGTGGTGCAGACCTTACGTCCGGCCGGGACCCGGCACGACCTTACGGCCGTACACCCCTCCCGTTCGCCCCCTCGAACAACTCGCCACCCCCGCGCTCTTGTCCGATCCGCTGCACAGAGGCTAGCTTCTTCTTACATAGAAAGCGCTTGCTGCGACGCTCGCCAGTTCGTACGCGGCGCGGGACGCGTACGAAGGGAATGACGTGACACGCAAGACGGTGCGCATCGCCATGAACGGCGTGACGGGACGCATGGGCTACCGCCAGCACCTCGTCCGCTCGATCCTCGCCCTGCGCGAGCAGGGCGGTCTCGACCTCGGCGACGGCACCGTGCTGTGGCCCGAACCGGTCCTCGTCGGCCGCCGCGAGCACGCCCTGAAGGCGCTCGCCGACCAGCACGGCATCGAGCACTGGTCCACCGACCTGGACGCCGTCCTCGCCGACCCGGCCATCGACATCTACTTCGACGCGCAGGTCACCTCGGCCCGCGAGGAGGCGCTCAAGAAGGCGATCGCGGCCGGCAAGCACATCTACACGGAGAAGCCGACCGCGACCGGCCTCGACGGAGCCCTCGCGCTCGCCCGTCTCGCGGACGGGGCCGGCATCAAGCACGGCGTCGTCCAGGACAAGCTCTTCCTCCCCGGACTGCTCAAGCTCAAGCGGCTCATCGACGGCGGCTTCTTCGGCCGCGTCCTGTCCATCCGCGGCGAGTTCGGCTACTGGGTCTTCGAGGGCGACTGGCAGTCCGCCCAGCGCCCGTCGTGGAACTACCGGACCGAGGACGGCGGCGGCATCGTCGTCGACATGTTCCCGCACTGGGAGTACGTGCTGCACGAGCTGTTCGGCCGGGTGAAGTCGGTCCAGGCGCTCACCGCCACGCACATCCCGCAGCGCTGGGACGAGGGCGACAAGCCCTACGACGCGACCGCCGACGACGCCGCGTACGGCGTCTTCGAACTCGAAGGCGGCGCGATCGCCCAGATCAACTCCTCCTGGGCGGTCCGCGTCAACCGCGACGAACTCGTCGAGTTCCAGGTCGACGGCACCGAGGGTTCGGCCGTCGCCGGACTGCGCAACTGCCGTGTCCAGCACCGGTCGGCGACCCCCAAGCCGGTCTGGAACCCGGACATCCCCGCCACCGAGGTCTTCCGCGACCAGTGGCAGGAGGTGCCCGACAACGCCGAGTTCGACAACGGCTTCAAGGCCCAGTGGGAGCTGTTCCTCCGGCACGTCTACGCCGACGCGCCCTACCACTGGGACCTGCTGGCCGGCGCCCGCGGCGTCCAGCTCGCCGAACTGGGCCTGAGGTCCTCCGCCGAGGGCCGCCGCTTCGACGTACCGGAGATCTCCCTGTGACGAACGGAAAGATCCGACTCCCGGGCGCCGACGGCAGGTTGCACACCTACACCCCGCGCCCCGACCCCCTCCCCGTCACCACCGGCGCCCCCTTCGCCGCCCGTACGGTCTTCTCGGCGGCGCACGTGGTCGCCGACCCGTACGCCGACACCACCCCCGACTCGCCCGCCGCCGTCGACTGGGACGCCACCCTCGCCTTCCGCCGCCACCTGTGGTCCCACGGACTCGGTGTCGCCGAGGCGATGGACACGGCCCAGCGGGGGATGGGCCTCGACTGGGCGGGCGCGGCCGAGCTGATCCGCCGTTCGTCGGCCGAGGCGAAGTCGGTCGGTGGCCTGATCGCCTGCGGCGTGGGCACCGACCAGCTGCCGGCCACCGGGGCCGTGCACCCGTACGGGTCGTACGGCCTGGACGACGTACGGGCGGCGTACGAGGAGCAGCTGGCCCTCGTCGAGGAGTCCGGGTCGCAGGCCATCCTGATGGCCTCCCGCGCGCTGGCCGCCGTCGCCAAGGGCCCCGAGGACTATCTGGAGGTCTACGGCCACCTGCTGCGCCAGGCCGCCGAACCGGTGGTCCTGCACTGGCTGGGCCCGATGTTCGACCCGGCCCTGGAGGGCTACTGGGGCAGCACCGACCTGGACGCCGCCACCAGCACGTTCCTCGATGTCATCGCCGCCCACCCCGACAAGGTCGACGGCATCAAGGTCTCGCTGCTGGACGCCCGGCGCGAGATCGACCTGCGCCGCAAGCTCCCCGACGGGGTGCGCTGCTACACCGGCGACGACTTCAACTACCCCGAGCTGATCGCGGGCGACGACCAGGGCTTCAGCCACGCCCTGCTCGGCATCTTCGACCCGCTGGGCCCGCTCGCCGCGGAGGCCGTACGGACCCTGGACACAGGCGACGTACGGGGCTTCCGCGCACTCCTCGACCCCACCGTCGAGTTGTCGCGCCACCTCTTCCAGCCCCCCACCCGCTTCTACAAGACGGGCGTGGTGTTCCTGGCCTGGCTCGCGGGCCACCAGTCCCACTTCACGATGGTCGGCGGCCTCCAGTCGGCCCGCTCCCTGCCGCACCTCGCCCGCGCGTACGAACTCGCCTATGGCCTGGGCCTGTTCCCCGACCCCACGCTGGCCGAGACCCGCATGAAGAACCTGCTCTCCCTGTACGGAGTGAACCAGTGACCGCAGCCGACCTCTCCCGCTTCAGCATCAACCAGATGACGGTCAAGCAGCTGTCGATGCCGGAACTGGTCGACGCCTGCGGAGAGTTGGGCATCCCGGGAGTGGGCCTGTGGCGGGACCCGGTCCGGTCGTACGGCCTGGAGCGGACGGCCAAGCTGGTCCGGGAGGCCGGCCTGACCGTCACGACCCTCTGCCGCGGCGGCTTCTTCACGGCGATCGACCCGGCCGAGCGGGTGCAGGCGCTCGACGACAACCGTCTGGCGATCGACGAGGCGGCCACCCTCGGCACGGACACGCTCGTCCTGGTCTCGGGCGGCCTCCCGGCGGGCTCCAAGGACCTCCACGGCGCCCGGGAACGCATCGCGGACGCCCTGGCCGAACTGGGCCCGTACGCCGAGGAACGGGGAGTACGCCTCGCCATCGAACCCCTCCACCCCATGTACGCCGCCGACCGCTGCGTGGTCTCCACGCTCACCCAGGCCCTGGATCTCGCGGAACGCTTCCCCGCGCACCAGGTCGGCGTGACGGTCGACACGTACCACATCTGGTGGGACGACCGGGCGCCCGAGCAGATCGCCCGCGCGGGCGCCGGCGGCCGTATCCACACCTTCCAGCTCGCCGACTGGACGACCCCGCTCCCCGAGGGCGTCCTCAACGGCCGCGGCCAGATCGGCGACGGCTCGATCGACATGCGCGAGTGGAAGGCGTACGTCGAGGCGGCGGGCTACACGGGCCCCATCGAGGTCGAACTCTTCAACGACGCCCTGTGGGCCAGGAACGGCCGCGAGGTCCTGACGGAGACGGCGACACGCTTCACCCAGCACACGACCTGACGAACCTGAGAACACCGCGCGCCGCCATCGGGCCCACGCCGCCACCACACGGCGCGGGCCCGGTACAGGTCTACGGTCCGGCTCCGCCCCTACGTGTCGAGGACGTGCCGCAGATAGGCGTGCGGGTCGGCGAGATAGCGGCGCCAGTGGTCGACGACGCCGAGCTCCCGCCAGGCGACCTTCCGCATGCCGTGCTCGCCGACCTCGACGATGTCCGCGCCGGGCAGGGCGGTCAGCAAGGGGGAGTGAGTGGCGCAGACGACCTGGCCGCCCTCCTTGGTCAACCGGTCGATGTGCCCGATCAGTTCGAGGCACGAGGAGAAGGAGAGGGCGGCCTCCGGCTCGTCGAGCACGTAGAGGCCGGTGTGCAGGAACTTCCCGCGGAACGCCGCGAGGAAGCCCTCGCCGTGGCTGACCGAGTCCGGCGACAGCCCTTCCCTGCCCAGGGCGTCGAGCGCGGTCTCGGCCCGCAGGAAGAAGCCCTTGCGGGCCGCCCAGCTCGTGGCCATACGGCGCCCGCGCGGGGCAGCGTCGAACTTCATCCGCTCGCCGAGCGCCGACTTGCCCCGCGGGGAGGCGTAGCGCCAGTCGTGTGAGCCGCCGTAGGAGTCCAGCCCGAACCCCTCCGCCAGCGCCTCGACCAGCGTCGACTTCCCCGAGCCGTTCTCCCCGACCAGAAAGGTCACCGGCGCGGTGAACCGCAGCCCCTCCTCGATCAGCTGCCGGACACAGGGCACGGACCAGGGCCAGACGTCCTCGTCGTACGAGGAGAGATGGGCATACGCGCGTTCGACAATCACCCGCCCAGTGTCGCCCAGAGCGGGCGCCCGCCCCCGCTCGAAAAAAGCTCAAAAAAATCTCAAGCAACCGTGCAACCCTCCCCCCACCTCGCGGGTCGTACGTGGCATCAGAACCTTTGGAGGGGGATCCGGGGGGATCGCGGGGGTTCTGATCTGGGGGAGGGGAACCGAGGGGCCCGGTCGACGGACCGGGCCCCTCGAAATATGTCCGGATGTCCGGAGCGGAATGTTCCGGCGACGGCCCGGTGCTCCCCGGCGCGTGCTCCCCGGTGCTAGAAGAACACCCCGCACCGCAGCAGCACATTCGCGTAAGGCCGGGCCTCGCCGGTCCGGACGATCAGGCGGGCGCCGGCCGAGAGCGTCTTCAGGTCCTCGTGGGAGACGTGGGTCAGCGTGTCGGGGAAGTGGGCTGTCAGGAGGGCTGAAGCCTCCGGGTTCGCCTCCCGCACCTCCGTCGCCGCCGTCGCCCCCTCCACCACCAGTTCTTCCAGCAGGCCCTCCAGGACCTCCTGGAACGACGGGACCCCGGCGCGGAACGCCAGGTCCACCACCCGTGGGCCCGGCGGGATCGGCATGCCCGCGTCGCAGATCAGGACGCCGTCGCCGTGGCCCAGTTCGGCTGTCGCGCCCGCCAGGTGGCGGTTCAGGATTCCGGACTTCTTCATACGGCGGCGACCTCTTCGGCGGTGGGGAAGGACGCCTGCGCGCCCTGACGGGTGACGGCGACGGCGCCCACGCGGGCCGCGTACGCCGCCGAGTCCGCGAGGGACTCGCCCGCGCCCAGCCGCCAGGCCAGCGCCGCCGTGAACGAGTCGCCCGCGCCGGTCGTGTCCACGGCGGTCACCTCGACGGCCGGGACCCGGGTGGCGCCCGAGGCGTCGGCGACCAGCGCGCCCTCCTCGCCCAGGGTGACGACCACCGAGCGCGGGCCGAGGGCCAGCAGCGCCCCGGCCCACTCCTCGGGCGTCGTGCCCGCGTCCGCGCCGAGCACCACCCGCGCCTCGTGCTCGTTCACGATCAGCGGGTCGCAGGCGGCGAGGACGGCCGCGGGCAACTCCTGCGGCGGGGAGGGGTTGAGGACGAAACGCGTGCCGGGGCGCAAGGTTCGTACGACCTCCTCGACCGTCTCCAGCGGGATCTCCAGTTGTGCCGAGACCACCCGGGAGGCCGTGAGCAGGGCCGATGCCTCGCGGATGTCGTCCGGGGTGAGGCGGCCGTTCGCGCCCGGTGACACCACGATGCTGTTGTCGCCGGACGGGTCCACCGTGATGAGCGCGACCCCGGTGGGCGCGCCGCCGACGAGGACCCCGGACGTGTCGACCCCGGCCGCCCGCTGTGAGTCGAGCAGCAGCCGGCCGTGCGCGTCGTCGCCGACCCGGGCGAGGAGCGCCGTACGCGCCCCCAGCCGGGCGGCGGCGACCGCCTGGTTGGCGCCCTTGCCGCCCGGGTGCAGGGCCAGGTCGGAGCCGAGCACGGTCTCCCCGGCGCCCGGCCGCCGCTCGACACCGATGACCAGATCGGCGTTGGCCGACCCGACGACCAGCAGGTCGTACTCGAACATGAACTGTCTCCCTGGAAAGGTGAATACGGGGCGGTCGGGGTCAGCCCGTGAAGTCGGCCACGTTCTTCGACGTGACCACCTTCACCGGGACCTTCACCGTCTGCTCGGTCTTCTTGCCGTCGGCCGCCCGCAGCGCGTTCTCCACGGCGATCCTGCCGAGTTCCTTCGGCTGCTGTGCCACGGAGGCGTACATCGTGCCGTCCGCGACGGCCTTCAGTCCGTCCGGCGTGCCGTCGAAGCCGATGACCTGGACCGACTTCCCGGCCTTGGAGCCGAGCGCCTTGATCGCGCCGAGCGCCATCTCGTCGTTCTCGGCGAAGACGCCCTGGACGTCCGGGTGGGCCTGGAGCAGGTTCGTCATGACGTCCAGCCCCTTCGTACGGTCGAAGTCGGCGGGCTGCCTGGCGACCACCTCGATGTCCGGGTAGGCCTTCAGACCCTCCTCGAAGCCCGCGCCGCGCTCACGGCTCGCGGACGTACCGGCCAGACCCTGAAGAATGACGATCTTGCCCTTGCCGCCCAGCTTCTCGGCCAGCGCCTTGGCGCCGAGCTGCCCGCCCTCGACGTTGTCGGAGGCCACGAGCGCGGCCGTCCTCGCCTTGTTGACGCCCCGGTCGACACCGACGACGGGGATGTCGGACTTGTTGGCGGAGCGCACCGAGGGGCCCGCCGCGTCCGAGTCCACCGGGTTGACGATGATCGAGTCGACGCCCTCGCTGGTGAAGTTCTGCAGCTGGTTGGCCTGCTGCGAGGCGTCGTTCTGCGCGTCGGTGACGGTCAGATCGGCCCCGAGCTTCTTCGCCTCGGCCTGCGCACCCGCCTTGATCTGTACGAAGAAGGGGTTGTTCAGGGTGGAGAGGGACAGGCCGACCTTGGGCTTGTCGGACGACGACGAGCCGCTGTTGAAGATGCTCAGGCCGCCCACGACCGCCGCCACGAGGACGACCGCGAGCCCGTACTTGACCGCCTGCGGGCCCTTCCTGCCCGCCGCGCCGCCGGCGCCGGACGTCACCGGGGTCGCCCCGGCCTTGCGGCGCACGGTGTCGAGCAGCACCGCCAGCGCGATGACCACACCGATGACGACCTGCTGCCAGAACGCCGACACGGACAGGAGGTTGAGGCCGTTGCGCAGCACCGCGAGGATCAGCGCGCCGATCAGCGTCCCGGACGCCTTGCCGGTGCCGCCCGCGAGGGAGGCGCCGCCGATGACGACGGCGGCGATCGCGTCCAGCTCGTACCCCTGCGCGGCCTGCGGCTGCGCGGAGGACAGCCGGGAGGCGAGCACGATGCCCGCGGCGGCGGCGAAGAGCCCCGACAGTGCGTAGATGGCGAGCTTCTGCCGCTTCACCCGCAGCCCGGAGAGGCGCGCCGCCTCCTCGTTGCCGCCGATCGCGTACATGGAACGCCCGATGTACGTACGCCCGAGGATCACGGCCGTGATCAGGCCCAGGACGATCATCACGAGGACCGGGACGGGCAGCCAGCCGCCGAGCGTGTCACCGAGGTGCGAGACCGAGTCGGGGAAGGCGATGGGGGAGCCCTGCGAGATCACCAGCGACAGACCGCGGCCCACGGACAGCATGGCGAGCGTCGCGATGAACGGCGGCAGCTTCCCGTACGAGATCAGGACGCCGTTGACCAGGCCGCACGCCATGCCGGTGGCGATCGCGAGGATCACCGCGATCCAGACCGGTACGCCCTCCGAAGTCGCCGTCCAGGCAAGGACGGTGGCCGACAGCGCGGCGACCGAGCCGACCGACAGGTCGATGCCCGCCGAGACGATCACGAAGGTCACACCGAAGGCGAGGATGGCGGTCACGGCCGCCTGCACGCCGATGTTGAGCAGGTTGTCGGTCGTCAGGAAGTCGCCGGACAGGGCCGACATCGCGATGACGAGAATGATGAGCGCGGTGAGCGCGCCGTTGTCGAGCAGGAGCCGGCGCAGGCCACCAGAGGCGCCCGGGGCGCCACCGCCTGGAGCGCCACTCGCGCCCGTTGTGCTCTTGAGCGTGTCAGTGGCCACGGGGGTCCTCCACAGCGGTATCAGGGGTAACGGGGGTAACAGGGGTGACAGAGTTGGTGGGTGATGCGGTGGTCGGTGTGCTGACGGCGAGGGCCATCACGGAGTCCTGGGTCGCCTCGTCGGCGGAAAGTTCCCCGGCGATCCGGCCCTGGGCCATCACCAGCACCCGGTCGCTCATGCCGAGCACCTCGGGCAGATCGCTGGAGATCATCAGGACGGCGTGGCCGGCGGCCGTGAGCGCGTTGACCAGCTGGTAGATCTCGACCTTGGCGCCCACGTCGATACCGCGGGTCGGCTCGTCGAGGATCAGCACCTTGGTGTCGGCGAGCAGCCACTTGCCGATGACGACCTTCTGCTGGTTGCCGCCGGAGAGCGTGCGCACGTGCTGGCCGAGCCCGGCCATCCGTACGCCCAGCTGCTCGGCGATCCGCGCGGCGGCCGTCCGCTGCCCCTTGAGGTCGACGAGCCCGCCGCGGGTCGCCGCCCGCAGGGTGACGAGCCCGAGGTTCTCCTCCACGGAGGCGTCCAGGAGCAGGCCCTGGCCCTTGCGGTCCTCGGGGACGAGCCCGATCCCGGCGGTCATGGCGGCGTTGACGTCGTGGCGGGGAAGCCGTTCACCGGCGACCGCGACCGACCCCTTGTCGTAGGGATCGGCGCCGAAGACGGCTCGCACGACCTCGGTCCGTCCGGCGCCCACGAGGCCGGCGATACCGACGACCTCACCGGCGCGCACCTCGAAGGTCACATCGTGGAAGACACCGTTGCGGGTGAGCCCGTCGACGGTGAGCAGGGCCGGCCCGCCGTCGGCGCTCCCGTCGCCGTCGGGCCGCTCGCGCGGGTACTGCAGCTCGATGGAACGGCCCACCATCATGCGTACGAGATCGTCCTCGGGCGTCGACGCGGGGACCTGGCCGACGCTCCGGCCGTCCCGGATGACCGTGACGCGGTCGCCCAGGGCGGCGATCTCCTCCAGGTGGTGGGTGATGAAGACGATGCCCACGCCGTCCTCGCGCAGCTTGCGCACGATCCGGAAGAGCTTGTCCACCTCCCCGGAGGTGAGCACCGCGGTCGGCTCGTCCATGATCAGGACGCGGGCGTCCAGGCTCAGCGCCTTCGCGATCTCGACCATCTGGAGCCGGGCGATGCCCAGTTCACGCACCCGCGCACGCGGCGAGACACTGACGCCCACCCGCTCCAACAGCACGGCGGCGTCGGCCTCCATCCTCTTCCGGTCGATCATCCCGAGGCGGCGCGGCTGGCGGCCCAGGAAGATGTTCTCGGCGACGGTGAGGTCGGGGACCAGGTTGAACTCCTGGTAGATGGTCGCGATCCCGAGGCGCGCGGCGTCCTGCGCTCCGTGGATGCGGACCTTCTCGCCGTCGACGACGATCTTCCCGGCGTCGGGGCGGTAGGCGCCGGACAGCATCTTGATGAGGGTGCTTTTGCCGGCACCGTTCTCACCGAGCAGTACGTGCACCTCGCCGCGGCGCAGATCGAAGTCGACGCTGTCGAGCGCGACCACACCGGGGAAGGTCTTGCGTATCCCTTCGATACGCAGCAACTCGTCCGGGCTGCTGCTCACGGGTTGCTCCTTTGAGTGACGTTCACGGGTGCGCTGTCCATGGGGGGCGGTTCGCCGCAGGAGCGGCGGACGACGAGGGTGGCGGGGAGGGTGACCGACTGCGGGGGCCGTCCCTCGATGCGGTCGACGACGGCGCGTACGGCGGCGCGGCCCAGTTCGGGGGTCGGCTGGGCGATCGCCGTGACCGGCGGATCGGTGTGCACGAACCACGGGATGTCGTCGAACGCGGCGAGCGCGATGTCGTCGGGCACGCGAAGACCACGCGCCCGTACGGCGTCCAGGGCGCCCAGGGCCATCAGGTTGTCGGCGGCGAAGACGACCTCGGGCGGCTCGGCCAGGTCGAGGAACTCCTCGGTGGCCCGCCGGCCGCTGGCCGCCTGGAAGTCGCCCTGCCCGATGTAGGCGTCGGGGAGCGGCAGCCCGTACGCGCGCAGGGCGTCCCGGAAGGCGTCGACGCGCTCGCTGCCGGTGGTGGTGGCGGCCGGGCCCGCGATGATCGCGAGCCTGCGGTGGCCGAGACCGTACAGGTGGGCGACGAGATCGCGTACGGCGGCGCGGCCGTCGGCCCGGACGACGGGCACGTCCACGCCCGGTATCCACCGGTCCACGAAGACCATCGGCGTACCCGAGCGCGCCGCGTCCAGCATCAGCGGGGAGCCGCCGTCCGTGGGCGACACGAGGAGGCCGTCGATACGGCGGTCGAGGAGCGTACGGACGTGATGGTCCTGCAGGTCGGGCCGCTCGTCGGCGTTGCCGATGATGACGCTGTACCCGAGGGCGCGGGCCTCCTCCTCGACGGAGCGGGCCAGTTCGGTGAAGTACGGGTTCAGTACGTCGCTGATGACCAGGCCGAGGGTGTGGGTCTGGTCGGTGCGCAGGGAGCGGGCGACGGCGTTCGGGCGGTAGCCCAGTGCCTCGACGGCGGCCAGTACGCGGGTACGGGCGTCCGCGCTCACCGACGGGTGGTCGTTCAGGACCCGCGACACCGTGGCGACGGAGACACCCGCCTCGGCGGCGACGTCCTTGATGCTCGCCATCGACGCTCCACCTCCTTGTGGATCATCTTGGAATCGATTACATGCGTAGCGCTGAGAGCGATTGGAATCGATTACATCGAAGTAGACAAGTCCTTGAGACCGGATCGTGATGTTGCGGACGGGTGGGGCGGGGTGCCCCCGGCCCCTCCTTCGCCCGGGAGCCTCGCGGGGGTCCCGCAGCGTGACGGCCGGGTGAATTTCGTCGGAATGGGGAATTGCCGGCGTGTTTACTATTGCGCGCCGCGCATTTGTCCGCGAGTTGGTGCACAACCAAGCGCGCACCTCGTCCGTCACACCAAGCGAAAGGCACCACAACTGCTCCATGGAGGTTATGCAATGCCTTATCGCCGCGGTGGTCCTCGTCCTGCGCGCGCCCTATCGCTTCTGGCGCCGATTGTCGGCATCGGACTGGCTCTTCCGCTTGCCCTCGCCGGAACGGCGAGTGCCGCGGAATCGACGGCCACGGCCGCGGTCAACGAGTACGGATGGCAGCTCACGTACACGGCAGCCGCAGGTCAGGTCAACAATGTGGCCGTCACGCAGTCGTACAGCGACGACCGCGCGCAATACGTCTATGTAATCGACGACGTCGTTCCGATAACCGCCGGAAAGGGTTGCAGCCATCCCGACAACGCGGACCTGACCAAAGTCACCTGCGCTGTCGAGAATATCGAGAGCCAGTCCCCGTACGCGGCTCTGGAGGCGGACCTCGGCGACGGGAACGACACCGGCTCCGTCGAGAATCGCACCGACCAGATTTTCTCCTACAACTCCGTCGAGCTGGGCATCGGCAACGACAAGTGGACCAGCGGCGCCGGCGAACGGGTCGACGGCAGCGCCGTCAGGGGCGGCGCGGGGAACGACGTCATCACGGTGGGCCAGTACGGATCGTCCCTGGGCGGCGACGGCGCCGACACCCTCACCGCCACCGGCGGCGGGGAGATCCTCCAGGGCGGCGCGGGCAACGACGTGCTGCGCGGCGGCGCGGGCGAGCAGATCATCAAGGGCGACGACGGCAACGACACGGTGTACGGCGGCGCGGGCGACGACGAGCTGTACGGCGGCAAGGGCGACGACACCGTGCACGGGGACGCCGGCAACGACCGCATCTGGGGCAACAGCGGCAACGACAAGCTGTACGGCGGGGCGGGCACGGACACGATCTCCGGGGGTGCGGGCACGAACGTGATCGTCCAGGACTGACGACCGCGAGCTGCCAGGGGGCCGCGCGGTCGCCGCGCGCGGCCCCTTCCGACGACGCACGCCTCAGAGGAGGTGGTCGGCCTTGCCGGCTTTGATGTGGAGGATGAGGGTGCGGAGGGCTTCGTTCGAGGACCTGTTGACGCCCCATGCGATGCGCGACGCGCGCCGTCAGACTCCGTACCCGCGACAACCGCGACGGCGTCGTCCGGATCGGGGTCATGGACAACCATCCCGAACTCCCCGACCCCTTGCCCTGCACCACCGGGCAGGACTTCGGCCGGGGCCTGTTCCTCGTCGACGCGCCGGCCGACGCCTGGGGGCGCCACCCCCTCGCCGCCCGGTCCCGAGCGGCAGGCTGGAAGGTGGTGTGGTTCGAGCTGGCCGGCGTACGCGCGTGACGTACCGGTGGTGGCCCGGCTTGGAGCCGCCGCCGTCCCAAGCCGGGCCGCTCGTCGGGGAATGGCTGTCGCCGGACGCCGACGGCAGCTCCGTCGAGACTCCCGGGCCGTCGCCCTCCAGATCGGCGGGGCCCGACTTCGACGTCCTGCCCCGGCTGATGGACGAGCCCGGCTGTACGGCCTTCGCCGACGCCCTCACCTCTCCCGAGGACCGGGCAGAACTCAGTACACAGTCCGACGTCGGCGCCGTGATCAAGAGGAACAACGGCGCCCGTTGCACGGCGCTGCGCCTGACGTGGCGGGGCCTGGATGAACCCGCCCTGGGCGGGGTCGCGCCGTCGGACTGGCCGGACGCCTGCTCCCTGCTCTCGGACGAACAGCTCGAAGGGCTGGGCGGGGACCATGTCCGGCTTCCGGTCGGCGGAAGCCGCACCGTCTTCGGCGTCGGACTGCCGCACGCGACGCGGTGCCGGTTCGTCCCGGAGTCGGGATCTGACAAGGACATCTTCGTGGTCACCCTGCGGTGGGTGTCCGCCGACGCCGACACGGCCCGGGCACTCTCCGCGAGCGACCTCCCCTGGGACACCGGAGTGCGGAGACTGAGCACGGGCGGCCATCTCGTCGCGGCCCCCGGGTGATCGGGCTGGGATGGCCCGCCGTGGTGGCCTCCGGGCGCAACTTGATCGAGATCGACGCGGCGAAGAACGCCCAACTCGTCCGAAGGATCGCCTCGCTGCTGTCCGGCTGAGCGCCGCACGGTGATCGGGCCGAGCCACAACCGCGGCCCTGGTCAGTCGAGTTGGGGATCGGTCATGTGGGAAGCTGTGGCCAGCCGTACACAGACAACCGGCTGTGGCTGTGGCTGTGGCTGTGGTCGAGAGGAGTGCGCAGCGTGAGTCAGGACGGTTTCCGTGCCGA
This sequence comes from Streptomyces sp. NPDC127119, assembly GCF_042677425.1. NCBI lineage: Bacteria > Bacillati > Actinomycetota > Actinomycetes > Kitasatosporales > Streptomycetaceae > Streptomyces > Streptomyces sp. NPDC127119. Next base: position 94,192 of record NZ_JBHXTO010000021.1, read on the forward strand.
GGAGATCGACACCAGCAGGCCGCATCCCGCGCGGATCTACGACTACCTGCTCGGCGGCAAGGACCACTACGAGGTCGACGAGCAGGCCGGGGACCGGCTCGCCGCCGCCGCACCCGAGGTGTTCATCGGCGTGCGGGCCAACCGCGACTTCCTGCGACGCGCCGTCCAGCACATCGTCGGTGGCGGAGTCCGTCAGATCCTCGACATCGGCACCGGGCTGCCCACCTCGCCGAACGTGCACGAGATCGCCCACGCGGTGGCGCCGGACGTGCGGGTCGCGTACGTCGACAACGATCCGATCGTGAAGGCGCACGCCGACGCGCTGCTCGGCCGTACCGGCGAGACCAGCGTCGTGCTCGCCGACCTGCGCGACCCGCGGTCCATCGTGGACCACCCCGATGTCCGCCGGGTCATCGACTTCGGCGAACCGGTCGCCGTGCTCCTGGTCGCCATCTTCCACTTCCTCACCGACGCCGAGCGGCCCGCTCAGGTCGTCGCCACCCTGCGCGACGCGCTGCCGGCCGGGAGCTTTCTGGTGCTCTCGCACGCCACCGGCGACTTCGCCGACCGCAGTGCGGCACAGGCCGTCTACAGCAACGCGACCGCCACCATGAACCTGCGGTCCCGCGCCGAGGTCGAGCGGCTCTTCGACGGCTTCGAACTGATCGAGCCCGGTCTGGTCCAGGTTCCGTACTGGCGCCCGGACGCCGAGCCGCCGGCCGGATCGGACGTGATCGGCTTCTACGGAGGCGTGGCCCGCAAGAACGGCTGACCCGCGGCGGCTACTTCTCGCCCGCCGTCGGCTTGGTGCCCGCGCAGGAGCCCATGCCGACGAAGAAGTAGCCGAACCGCCGGCAGCCGTCCTGCTCACGGCGCAGGCGGGCCGTGCAAAGGACACCGGCGCCCAGACTCAGCCCGTCCGCGGCGACCGTGACCACGCTGAGGGCCGGTTCGTCCACGATCACGTTGCCGATCAAGTGCCGCCGCGGGTCGCCCTGTTCGGCGACGACGCGGGTGAGCCGGCCGAACGGTTCGGCCCGGCCCTGGGCGACCTCGAAGACCGTGTCCCCGGTGAAGCAGGACGGTGAAGCAGGACACCACGACATCGATACGGGCCTCGATCGGTCTCGATCGGTATGGAGTGGCGCTTAACGTGTCGACACTATCTTGCGAAGATAGGGCATCGCGAGAAGGTCGGCTCGGAATTCCCCATCTCTGTCGACAGTACGTCAGTGTCAGACGTGGGCGGTAGCGTCGGATCATGTCCAATCAAGGGGCGGGGAGCGAGGCCCGGAACCTGGCGGTTCTGGAAGGCGTACTGGAGCGGATCACGTACGCCAACGAGGAGAACGGGTACACGGTCGCGCGCGTCGACACCGGTCGCGGCGGCGGTGATCTCCTCACGGTCGTCGGCGCGCTGCTCGGCGCCCAGGTGGGGGAGTCCCTGCGGATGGAGGGCCGTTGGGGTTCCCATCAGCAGTACGGGAAACAGTTCACCGTCGAGAACTACACGACCGTGCTGCCCGCCACGGTCCAGGGCATCCGCCGTTACCTCGGATCCGGCCTGGTCAAAGGCATCGGACCGGTCTTCGCCGACCGCATCACCACGCACTTCGGGCTGGACACGCTCCAGATCATCGAGGAGGAGCCGAAGCGCCTCATCGAGGTGCCGGGACTCGGCCCCAAGCGCACCAAGAAGATCGCCGAGGCCTGGGAGGAACAGAAGGCGATCAAAGAGGTCATGCTCTTCCTCCAGACCGTCGAGGTGTCCACGTCCATCGCGGTGCGGATCTACAAGAAGTACGGCGACGCGTCGATCTCGGTCGTCAAGAACCAGCCCTACCGCCTGGCCTCCGACGTCTGGGGCATCGGCTTCCTCACCGCCGACAAGATCGCCCAGTCCGTGGGCATCCCGCACGACAGCCCGGAGCGGGTGAAGGCCGGACTGCAGTACGCGCTGTCGCAGTCCAGCGACCAGGGCCACTGCTTCCTCCCGGAGGAACGGCTGATCGCGGACGCGGTGAAACTGCTCCAGGTGGACACGGGCCTGGTCATCGAGTGCCTGGCGGAACTGGCCGCTCCGGCCGAAGAGGGCGAGGACCCCGGTGTCGTACGGGAGCGGGTGCCGGGGCCGGACGGCGGGGAGCCCGTGACGGCCATCTACCTCGTGCCCTTCCACCGGGCCGAACTGTCGCTGTCCGCCCAGTTGCTGCGGCTCCTGCGTACCGACGAGGACCGGATGCCCGGGTTCCGGGACGTGACCTGGGACAAGGCGTTGGCCTGGCTCAAGGGGCGTACGGGGACGGAGCTGGCACCCGAGCAGGAACAGGCCGTGCGGCTCGCGCTCACCGAGAAGGTCGCGGTGCTCACGGGCGGACCCGGCTGCGGCAAGTCCTTCACGGTCCGGTCGATCGTGGAACTGGCCCGCGCGAAGAAGGCGAAGGTGGTCCTCGCGGCGCCGACCGGCCGGGCCGCCAAGCGGCTCGCCGAGCTGACCGGCGCGGAGGCCTCCACCGTGCACCGGCTGCTGGAGCTGCGGCCCGGGGGCGACGCGGCCTACGACAGGGACCGTCCCCTGGACGCCGACCTCGTCGTCGTGGACGAGGCGTCGATGCTGGACCTGCTGCTGGCCAACAAACTGGTCAAGGCCGTGCCGCCGGGAGCGCATCTGCTGTTCGTGGGGGACGTGGACCAGTTGCCGAGCGTCGGGGCGGGCGAGGTGCTGCGCGACCTGCTGGCGGAGGGCGGGCCGGTACCCGCGGTCCGGCTGACCCAGGTCTTCCGGCAGGCCCAGCAGTCGGGTGTGGTCATGAACGCCCACCGGATCAACGCCGGACAGCAGCCCGTCACCGACAAGCTCAAGGACTTCTTCCTCTTCGTGGAGGACGACACGGAGGAGGCCGGGCGGCTCACGGTGGATGTGGCGGCGCGGCGCATCCCGGCGAAGTTCGGGCTCGATCCGCGGCGCGATGTGCAGGTGCTCGCGCCGATGCACCGGGGGCCGGCGGGGGCCGCCGCGCTCAACGGGCTGCTCCAGCAGGCCGTCACACCGGCCCGGCCCGATCTCCCCGAGAAGCGGTTCGGCGGGCGGGTCTTCCGGGTGGGCGACAAGGTCACACAGATCCGCAACAACTACGAGAAGGGCGAGAACGGCGTCTTCAACGGCACGGTGGGGGTCGTGACCTCGCTCAACCTCGACGATCAGCGGCTGACGGTGCTGACCGACGAGGACGAGGAGGTGCCGTACGAGTTCGACGAACTGGACGAGCTGGCGCATGCGTACGCGGTGACGATCCACCGGTCTCAGGGGAGTGAGTATCCGGCGGTGGTCATTCCGGTGACGACCGGGGCGTGGATGATGCTCCAGCGGAACCTCTTGTATACGGCGGTCACGCGGGCGAAGAGGTTGGTGGTGCTGGTGGGGTCGCGGAAGGCGTTGGGCCAGGCGGTCCGCACGGTGTCCGCGGGCCGTCGCTGCACGGCACTGGCCTTCCGCCTGACCGGCACGCGCGTCCCTGCGTGAGCCTGTCCGCGGCCCCGGCGGTCGTATACCGGGTGCGGGCCGGTGGGGGTCGCCCGCGCAGTTCCCCGCGCCCCTCAAGGGGCAAAAGCCGGGGCGCAGACCCGCTTTTGAGG